>DATNGO010000111.1:0-24477 GCA_035605855.1 Acidobacteriaceae bacterium
AGGGCGGTGACCACTCCGGCCAGCTCGTGGCCGGGGATCGACGGCGTCCGGTCACGGCCAAGCCGGTCGATCCAGGTCGAGGGCCACGACAGCTCATCCCCGGTGAATCCCGACGCATAAACCTGAACAACGACATCGCCGTAGTTCGCGCCCGAGAGGGCGGCGAGCGCCATCCCCTGCGGCTCGGGCCGCTCCACCAACTTCATCCCGGCCGTTCCCGCGGCCTGATCCGTCACCACAATCGCCTTCATCGGTCACCTCCCTGTGTCGAGTTATTGCCTGCAAGGTAGCGGCCCCATCCTTTGCTGCCGCGCCATGTCAGTTTCATCGGAATTGTCTCCTCGTTGATGTATCTCTTTACTGGAACTGTAAGTTGTCTTCCCGACTCCTCACCTATACTTTTCATCAGCTGACATTCCGCACCCTCTCTCTAAAGTAAAAGCCGCAGGCATTCTTCCAGACTCGGAAGATTTCTAGGACATCGAGAGATCACACCGAATCGCCGGATTGCCTGGCCGAGGCGAGTAGATTCCGCTACTACCTCTGGTTACGCCGGCCATTTCCCTTGCGGCGATGGCATTTTTCTAGTCTCGTTCTCGTCGTCACTTATTGGAATCCTTGTTTCGCGAATCACTAGCCAGGGTGCGCACGTAATTCACCAGACCCCAAATGTGATCGCAACCGCCGCCTTCCGTCCGATCGTCGCAATGCCCCTTACGAAGTAGCAGAAGCTGCGAAAATTCTTGACGACCTCTAGAGCTTGCACAAGGTGCTTAATGCGCCTTTCCGCGTATACACCCATCTGCATTGCAGGTATGGCCTTATCGGGAGAGTGCAGCTTCCAAAACCGACACGCCCCTCTTTATCTCACTTGCATTACACCCTGCAAAGCCTAGGGTCAACGCCGGTTTCTGCTTGTACTTGCTGACATATGATGAGAGTGGAATTACTTCCAATCCCAACTGCTTTGCCCGGTTAGTCAACACCATTTCGGTGATATGTGTTTTGATCCAGGCCACGGTATGCATCCCAGATTGTGCATGCTCCACATCGATCAAACCGGAAAGACGCCTGTTCGCTTCATCTGAAAGCAACTGCGAGCGATCCGAGTAGACCTGCCTCATCTTTCTGACGTGGCGACCGAAGTGACCTTCATTGATGAATTCCGTCAGCACGGCCTGATCTAACGTCGGAGCATGGCGATCGAAGAAGCTTCGTGCGATTCTAAATGTTTCGATTAACCGTTCAGGAACAACCATGAACCCAATGCGAAGAGCGTTAAACAGCATCTTGGTAAAGGTTCCAACATAAATGACCGATCCAGATCTATCCAGGCTGTGCAGTGACGCAATCGGCTTCCCGGAATAGCGATATTCCGCGTCGTATTCATCTTCGATAATCCATGCGCCCGCATGGGCGGCCCAGGAGAGAAGTTCGACTCGCCTCTCTGCTGACATGAGGGTTCCAAGGGGAAATTGATTGGCTGGTGTTACATACACTACACGGGCGGCGGGAGATGACTTTATCGCTCTTGCGACATCGATACCGTCGCGATCAACTGGAATGGGATTCATCCTCGCGCCAGCGTTCTGAAAGGCTCGAGAAGCTCCGGGGTACCCGGGATCTTCCATCCACACATCGTCGCCGGGATCGAGAAGCACGCGCGCCAAGAGGTCCAACGCCTGCTGCGCGCCCAATGTAACGATGATCTGTTCAGCAGAACAACGTACTCCGCGCGATTGGCCCACATATTCCGCGATCGCTCTTCGCAGCGGTGGATAACCACCTGCATCACCTTGCCCATACAAAGAACGCGGTGCTTTGCGATAAACGCGCGCCGCAATCCGCGCCCACAGTTCGACTGGAAACAGGTCGATAGCCGGCTCGTAGCCCCGAAACGCTTTACCAATGGAATGTGAAGCGGGCAAGACAGATGCGGTCTTAAGAAGACTCTGCGTGCGCTTTGCTATAGTCGCTCGGGAAATCACCTGCGGGGCGGACCCTCGTTTAGCCGGAGTGTTCATCTCCCACCCAGGTACCGGGACGACAAATGTTCCAGCACTCACTTCGGACGAAACGAATCCCTCAGCCTGAAGTTGCTGGAATGCTGCCACGACTGTACCCCGGGCAAGGCCGTATTGTGCCGCCAGGTTTCTGGTGGACGGCAATCGCGCTCCAGATTTCAATCTGCCATCGATAATTGCGGAGCGCAGCTCAGTATAGAGCCAGCGCCACATCTCCTGCCCATCCTTCCTTGGCTCTAAGACCAGGTCTTGAAATGTCTCAATCTTCGGCACTTGTTTAGACACCTATCATGGACCAGTCATCGCGATGATTATGGACCTCCCGGATATTCCATAGCAAGATAGCCTGATGTGGAAGGAGAATACGCCGTGAAGATGAGATTGGATCCGGCGAAGGTTTCACCCGCTGCCTACCATGCGATGCTCGGATTGGAGAGCTTCGTCAGGAAGTCATCGAAGCTTGAGGGATCTCTCTTGGAACTGATCAAGATGAGAGCTTCACAGATCAATGGGTGCGCCTTCTGCATTGATATGCACTCTAAGGACGCGCGTGCGAATGGAGAGACGGAGCAGCGTCTTTACGCTTTGTCTGGATGGCGGGAAACAACCTTCTTTACCAACCGCGAGCGCGCGGCTCTCGCATGGACCGAAGCGCTGACCCTTATCACTGAAGGGCACGCATCAGATGATGTCTATGCCGAAGCTCGGAAGGAGTTCAGCGAAGAGGAACTTGTCAATCTCTCACTCGCAATCATCGAGATCAATGGGCGGAATCGACTCGCGATAGGTTTCCGCAAGATCCCAGGTGAGTACCAGCCACACCAGATCGGTTAATCCGGTTATCGCAGCACATCATTCCGAAAGGACAGAAGCGATGCTTAACATGAAGAAGCTCATCCTCTCTGTATTTATCTTTACCTTAGGATCTGCCGCGGCAACGCATGCCCAGCAGGTGAATACACTCTTTACGAAACAACTGCCGGAAGAACCGGGGAAAGAGATTGAAGTCATTACTGTTAATTACGCCCCAGGAGCCGCCGACGCGATCCACCGGCATGATGCTCATGCGGTTCTCTATGTTCTCGAAGGGGAAGTTGAGATGCAGGTTCGGGGCGGCACGCTTCAGCGGCTTGGGCCCGGTCAGGTATTTTACGAATCACCGGAAGATGTTCATACCGTAAGCCGTAACGCGAGTAAGACAAAACCAGCGAAGTTCGTCGTATTTTTTATCAAAAATAAAGGAGCACCGATTCTTACTTCCGTTCACTAGCTTCAGACGCGCGCGCATTGTATTTGTCCGATGAAACCATTTTGCCTAAAAAAATATTCCTTGCGTGGAGGCATGCATGAATTCAACAACCGCACAACTCACCGGGAATGGGACAGAGATTGCCCGTCTGTTCGCACGGTTCGCGCTAGGAGTTTCCTTTCTATCCGCTGTGGCTGATCGTTTTGGCTTATTGGGACCATACGGAACAAAGAACGTATCCTGGGGAGACTTTGCTCATTTCGTGAAGTACACGGGTGCCGTGACGTCTCTCTTCCCCGGTTCATTGGCGGTGTCATTTGCATGGGCGGCCACCGTCGCTGAGACACTTTTTGGGATATTGCTCATCGTAGGCTTCAAAACACGAATGACCTCCGTCCTTTCCGGTCTTCTTCTTCTGTTATTTGCTATGGGCATGGCCACAGGTCTTGGCATCAAGACGCCATTCGATTATTCGGTCTTCTCGGCAGCCGCTGCAGCATTCTTACTGGCGTTCTGGGAGCCTGACCGATTTACGTTGGACAGACTTCTGAATCGATCGCGAAGCTGAGCGGGAGATCCGGTCACGGACAACACTGACTTCGATAGTGTGCAGGCCCGCGAAATAGACATAGCGAATTCAAGGAACAAGAGCTCAATTTCCAGGAGAGCCGTTTGCTGTCCATGATGTGACTAGGTGCCATCGCGAAGATGGCTCAGCGTGCGTTAGAGTCGGTTACCGTCGTTCGATTGAGAGAAATATAGATTAATTTGATTGGAGGTGCGATATGCCACCACCGAAACCCGTACGGATATTGTTGGTCGATGACAACCCGATTTTTCGCGAAGGGTTGAGTATGGTCATCCAGTCGCAACCTGATTTGCTCCTTGTCGGTCAGGCGGAGAACGCGGAAGATGCTCTTTCTCAGTTTCGTCGCATCCGTCCAGATGTGACGATTATGGGTCAGAGCCTTCCAGGCGCTAGCGGTACCGATGCGCTGATCGCCATTCGGAAGGAGAACCCTCGAGCGATCGTGATGATGGTGAGTACTTCGAAACGAGATATGGATGTACGCCGCGCGCTCAATGCAGGGGCTGCCGCCTTTGTTTTGAAGAACACCCCAAAAGCAGAGATGCTGCGCGCGATCCGCTGGGTCTCTGAGGGCCGTAGACACATACCTTCCGAGGTAGCGCGCACGATCGCAGAGCATCTAGGACAGGAGGAGCTTTCTCCACGGGAGATCTCAGTCCTGACGCTGATCCGAGATGGCTATCGAAACAAACAGATCGGCCCACGCTTAGGAATTTCCGTAACGACGGTCAATTTCCATATCAGGAACATCGTCGAAAAGCTCCAGGCAAATGACCGGGCCCACGCCGTGACCATCGGCTTTCGACGTGGCCTCTTAGAACTCGAATAAACAGGAGAACAACGCTCCTGAAGAAAACTTCAGGCCGCCGGCTGTTCTGAAGGTCAGCCAATCTGTCCGATTTGATGATTAGCCTGCAAATATTCCGCGCCCTCGACCTTTTGCGTTAGCAATTGGAGTGCGGGAGACAAAAAAAGGAGAATGTTATGAGTGTTACACAAACTGTCGAAGCCTCGAAGATCGAGGCTATACCTGCGCCATTTCCAAAGACCAAAGGGACGGCTACCCTCAAAGTCTTAAATAGTGAACCGTCCTTGGGTCCAGCAGTGGCCTTACTGAGAATGGAGCCAGGGAGCGAAATTCCAAGACACCTGCACGAGCGAACAACCGAAATGTCCTACGTCCTTGACGGTGACTTCATAAGCGAAGGCATCTCGTATCCGAAGGGCACAGAATTCAATATCAAGCCAAATACCATTCACGGTCCCCATACGACGAAGACAGGATGCTCGGTCCTGGTCACGTTCAGCTATCCATCTGTTCTCGATGATTTTAAGTTGGCTTAAGCTCGTCGCAGGAGTGGTATTTTTCACGGGCCCGTGATTAAATCGGGAGCCGTCTGCCGGAATCGCCAGGCGGCGCCCGCTCTCGACTCGGAAGGAACGAAAGCTCACCGTTGGGTATCGCCAACCCTTTGATTTATTTGCCAGATGGAGGGAAACGATGGAAAACAGCTCAACAACGCGACACACGGAAAATAGCCAAAATGAAGGATGGCTCCTGAGGTAGGACTCGAACCTACAACCCTTCGGTTAACAGCCGAATGCTCTGCCATTGAGCTACTCAGGATCGCGTTGCACCAGCAGCCAGAACAGCTGCTTCTTGTTTGTTATAGCAAATGCAGCACCGACGGTCAAAGCGTTTCACGCGCCCCGGAACGGTCTTCCGTCTCAACACTATGGAAACAGCATCACCGCAATCCCATACGCCGTGAACGACCCCGAGCTCCTCGCCTCGCACGCACCCACGGCAGCCGAGTGGTATTTGCCCGACGCGAGTTTCATGCGAAGCGTTTCCGGCAGCCTATCCAGTGAGGCCGCTGTAAACCGCATGACGAACCACGGCTTCCGGGCGCCCGCATATCCCGTATCCATCGTGCACGTGCGCCGCGCGTCCTCAACGTTCGGCAGGAGGTACAGCCTCGCCTCTGTCCGCAGCAGCTCGGCGACGGCACTCTCCTGCTCTTCGAAGCTCAAATTTCGCACCGTCCGATCGAAGTCCTCAACGGCATACAACTGCTCACCGCGCCGCAGCACGCTGATCCCCACCGAGTTCACCCGCGGATCCAGCAGATTCGCACGATGATCCGGCGACCGCATCCACGCATCATGAATCTCCGGAGCGCTCCACGCTTCCGCGACATTCTCGGCAATCACCGTAAACTTCGCGCCCGCCGCACGTCCGCGGCCCGCCAGGTCCAGCTCGCCCGCATACTGGTGCGAGATCGACTGCCTCGCCGCCATCTCGCCAGCATGCCTCTGGGCCGCGCGATGCAGCGTTTCGTCCCACTTCAGAGGCTGCAGACCATGCTGAGCACGCTCTGCATTCGCCGCGCTGAACAGGTACTGTTCCGCCACCGACCCCTTCGCAGGTGGAGGCGACGACGGCCTTGCCGCGATCGCTGGCAACAGCGTTGCCGCCAAAACCGTCATGGCGCGAAGACCCATTGCTCGCATTAACCCCCGTTTAGTAAGAAAAGTAGCGCGCTCCCATCCCACTACTCTGCGGCTTCGCGGTCAACTCCCAGAAGGTCGTACTACGTTTGCCCCGTCAGTGCCGGCAGCCTCTCCCGGTGGCGGACCATCAGCTTCAGCAGCTTGCGCGCCTCCCAATACCGCGGCACAAAGCGCTTCGGGTCAGCCGCGGACCGGAACAGCCATCCGAGGTAAAGCTTGTCCGCCCACACTGGAATCCCAACCTGGTCGCCGCTCAGAAACGCAATCGCCGCGCCGATACAGTGGATCGCCGGCCGGTACGACAGCCGCTGTTTCAAATACAGCCCAAGCCGCTCCTGCGTGCCGCCACCGATGGTCACGACAACATGCTGCGGCCGCAGCCGTTCCAGCAAGGCGAGCAGCGCCGGATCCTCAATCTCCTCGCCGTACATCGGCGCCAGGTACACACACTCCCGCGGCACCTCGATCCCCTGCGACTTCAACCAGCCGAGGTTCCGCTGTGCACTCGACGGGCCAGCCATAATCCACACAACATTGGCTGGCCGGTGGGCATCCTCTCTGAGCAGCAGCTCCCGCAGGTACTTCAACCCCGACAGCCTGTGAATCTTCTGTTTTGAGATCCGGTTCCAGATCATCACCATAAACGCAGAGTCCGGAATGCATAGATCGGCATTCAGCAGCGCATCGCGGTACGCCGCATTGCAGTCGATGTCCTTCAGCGCAGGCGCGGCTGGGACTACGAGCAGGCCGCCGCGCTGCATGCGCTCAACGGCTGCTCCGACGGTTCCACCAAAGAACCGCACGCCCAGGATCGTGACGAACTCCGGCGGCATCCTCGCTTGCCCTTACTTCCCTGATGCTCCGCGTTTGATCTCACCCTCGATCCAGCGGTAGGTCGTCTCCATGCCGTTACGCAGCCGCGTTGAAGGCTCCCATCCCAGCCTGGCGAGGATCATCGTGTTGTCGCTGTTGCGTCCATTCACGCCCTTGGGCGCGCTCAGGTTGTACTTGCGCTCGAGCTTCACACCCGCGATGTCCTCGACGATGTCGACCAGCTGATTGATCGTCACCAGCTCACTGGAACCCAGGTTGATCGGGTCGTCGATGTCGCTGTTCATGATCATCTGCGTACCCTGCACGCAGTCGTCGATGTACATGAAGCTGCGCGTCTGGTGCCCGTCGCCCCAAATCTCAATCTCGTGTTTGCCGGAGCGCTTCGCCTCGATCACCTTGCGGCAGATTGCGGCCGGCGCCTTCTCACGCCCGCCGTTCCATGTGCCATGAGGGCCGTACACATTGTGGTACCTGGCCACACGCGCCACCAGCCCGAAGTCCTCCTCGAAGTGACGGCACATGCGCTCGCTGAACAGCTTCTCCCAACCGTAGCCGTCCTCAGGCAGTGCGGGATACGCATCGCTCTCTTTCAAAGCCACCACGTCAGGATTCGTCTGCTTCTCGCCGTTGTACACACACGCCGAGGACGAGTAGAAGAACCGCTTCGCTCCTGCATCCTTGGCCGCGATCAGCATGTGCGTATTGGTCAGCACGCTCAGCATGCACAGCGCTTTATTGTTCTCGATGAAACCCATTCCCCCCATGTCAGCCGCGAGCTGATACACGAGTGTTGCTCCCTTTGCGGCGACGTGGCAGCTCTCCTGGTCCTTCAAATCCAGGGACAAATTCTCCACACCCTCTGTCACCTGGTACCACTCATCCAACGGTTTCACATCGACTCCGCGGATTACGTCCACGCCATTTTCCAGTAGGCTCTTAACCAAGTGGCCGCCGATGAACCCACCCGCACCACAGACGACTGCCTTCTCGCCCTTCAGACTCATTCACACTCCTCGTCCGCGATCTAGATCCGCTTCACGTTTGCTTCAATTCTATCCCGTTCCAACACGCACCCGTATCTCCCCGGTCTGTGGGATCCCTCTTCCGCAATGACATCAACAGCCACCGCCGCGCCACACACAAGCAGACATACGCTCAACGCACCCTCGCATCGGAGTGCCTTTGCTTCGCTACGTCACACGCTGCGCACGAATCCGATGGTCGCCACCGGTGTTGTCGTGCTCGCCTTCTTCACTCTCTGCGCCCTCTTTGCTCCACTCGTCGCACCGCACGATCCCGCACAGCTCGACCTCACCCAGCGTCTTCTTCCGCCTTCGCACATGCACTGGTTCGGCACTGACGAACTCGGACGCGACGTTTTCTCGCGCACGCTCTACGGCTCACGTGTCTCGCTTCTTGTAGCGATCTCTGTCGTCGGTTCCTCGCTCTTTGTCGGCGGCATTCTCGGCTGCATCGCAGGCTTCTATGAAGGCTGGGCGGACACCGTTATCAACCTCTATCTCACCAACGCCTTTCTCGCTCTGCCGGGCATTCTGCTCGCGGTCGCCATCGTCGCCTTCCTCGGCCCGAGTCTCACCAACCTCATCGTTGCGCTCGCGCTCGCAGGATGGGTCAATTACGCTCGTCTCATACGCGGCCAGGTCATGGCGATGAAGCAACGCGAGTTTGTGCAGGCTGCGCGCTCGCTTGGCGCGAGTGATGTCCGCCTCATGCTGCACCACATCCTGCCCAACATCATCCAGCCTGTACTGGTGCAGGCTGCCATCGGCATGGCCGGAGCCGTCCTCGCCGAGGCTACCCTCAGCTTTCTCGGCCTCGGCGTGCAACCGCCCACCGCCACCTGGGGCGCCATGCTCAACGACGCCCGCTCCCACCTCTTCGAGTCGCCCTATCTCGTCTTCTTCCCTGCCGCCGCTGTCGCGCTCTGCGTCCTCGCCTTCAATCTCGTCGGCGACGGCCTCCGCGATCTCCTCGATCCCCGCACCCGCATCCGCGAAGGACTCTAAGCTCCGCTTCCTATGATCGGCGTCATCTCCGATACTCACGGCCTGCTGCGTCCCGAAGCCCTTAAGGCTCTCCGCGGAGCCACGCACATCCTTCATGCGGGCGACGTCGGCGATATCACCATCCTGAACGCCCTCAAAAAGATCGCGCCCGTTACGGCCATTCGCGGCAACATCGATACCGGCGGCCCCACCGCGCAGCTTCCTGCCACCGAAGCCATCGAACTGGACGGCCGGCTCATCTACATGCTGCATTCACTTGCCGACCTCGACCTCAAGCCCGAGGCTGCCGGCATTGCTGTGGTCATCTTCGGTCACTCGCACAAGCCGTCCATCGAGACCCGCGGAGGTGTCCTGTATCTCAACCCGGGCAGTGCGGGCCCCCGTCGCTTCAAACTTCCCGTTACGGTCGCACACCTGCACCTCGACGCCACACCGCGCGCCGGGATCGTCACGCTCTCAATTCAGGACTGAAGATTCTCCACTCGAAACTGCAGTGAACGCCGCCCTCACCTCTGTGCGATGGCCGTCTTTGGATCAGCCACCGGCTTCGATTCCGGCTTGGGCGTGGGGCGCTGAACCATCACAGGTGGTTCAGGCGCAGGCACGGGGTGCGGCGGCGTCTTCGTCCACTCCAGCGTCACGGTCGAAAGGATGTCCGCCATCCGCTGATTCAGACTCTGTAACTGCCGCTCCGTGATCTCCTGCGCTCCGCTCGAAATCGCACAGAACGTGTTGATCTCCATATCAAAGCGGTAGCACGATCCCTTGCGGTACGCGGTATATACTTCGTCGCGCGCCTCGACGCAGATGTCGCCATGCTCGTCGTGTCCGTGTGTGAACCGCATGCCGCCGATGTCCTGCACATCCGTTGACGCTTCCACCGGCGCAATCTCCTGCGCAGCCTCCTTCGCACACTCCTGGTCGCTCGAGTGCGGCGTCACGCTGTAATAGAAGACTGCCCCACTCAGCGTCGAATAGGGATAGGGATTAAAGTCCAGGCTGGCAATGCCCCGCACCCTGGCGTCTGGCGACGCCGTCCGCGCATCGTTGTGGAACGTGCTCACCAGGCCGTCCTTCCGGCTCAGACTCCACCCCGGAGGCACCCGAAACTTCACTCCGAAGTGCCCGTCCTTGAAGCCCTGCGCCATTGCCTTGGCCGGCGGCGCCGTCGGTACGACGATCTTCTGCTGCGCGGCACACGGAAGTGCCGCTACACATGGAAACACCGCGAGGGCCACGCCCAGGGAAAGTGTCGTCAGGAGACCCATCGCTCTTATCGTCGCATCCGTGGATCGGTCAACCAATACATCCAATCGGTCAGCAAATTGACCGCAACGTAGGTCAGCCCGACGGCCAGAATGCACCCCTGTACGAGAGCATAATCCCGATTGGAAATCGCCGATAGTGTCAGTCGTCCTAAGCCTGGCCATCCGAAGATCGTCTCCGTGACAATCGCTCCTGCAAGCAGCGAGCCAAACTGCAGTCCCAGCACAGTCAAAACCGGGTTCAGCGCATTTCTCAGTGCGTGCCGGTACACCACAGTCTGCTCCGAAAGTCCTTTGGCTCGTGCAGTACGAACGTAATCCTGACCCAACTCTTCCAGCATCGACGTTCGTACCATGCGCGTCAGAATCGCCGACACTCCCAGCCCCAGCGTGATGGCCGGCAATATCAGGTGCTTCAAGAAATCAAATCCGCCAACCCCGGCACCCGAAACCGGCAGCCATCCCAGCCCGATGGAAAACACCACAATCAGGATCGGTCCCAGGGCAAAGTTCGGAAAGCTTAGCCCGAACAGGCTCCCAACCCCCACCGCTCTGTCCTGCCACCTGTCTCTCCGGGTCGCCGAGTACACCCCTGCCGGAATCGCGATCCCCGCCCCCAGCAGCATCGCCGCCGCCGTCAGTGCCAGCGTGTATGGATACCTCTGCAGGATCAAGTGCAGCACGGAGTCATGCAGTGTGAGCGACCGTCCCAGGTTCCCATGCACGATCCCCCGCCAGTAGTGCATGTACTGCTCACCCAGAGGAGCATCGAGCCCATACGAGTGCCGCAGTGACGCGATATCGGCCGCCGTAGCACCCTCGCCCAGCATCTGCACAATCGGATCGCCGGGCACGAGGTGGATCAGCAGAAACACCACCGTCACCACCAGCCACAGCACCGGCAGCGTCGTCAGCGTGCGCTTCAGCAACCGCCCGCCCACACGCCGCACTGCTCTTGTCTGCTTGTCTGATCCGGTCCCGTTCCCCACCGTCATCCCTTGGTCCCCACCGTTCGCCGCTCTTCGTTTGCCCCACCCTCCGGCGTGCCGTTCAACTCTTCAACGCGCACCCTCGAGATCCTTCTGCGATCCACTTCCACCACCGTAAACCGTCTCCCGCCGATCTCCACACTTTCACCCGCCTCTGGAATATGCCCCAGCCGTGTCAACAGCAACCCAGCCAGCGTCTCCACGCCCGCTTCACGCGGCAGTTTCCAGTGCAGTTGCGTCACCAGGTCGCGCAGGCTCGCGCTGCCATCCAGAAACACCCCTCCGCCCGGAGCCGCCAGAGGAAGCACGCGGCCGGTATCGAACTCATCCTCCAGCTCGCCCACCACCTGCTCCAGCACATCCTCCGCCGTCACCATCCCCAGCGTCGACCCGAACTCATCCACGACAACCGCGATCTGCCGCCGTCGCTCCTGAAACTCCCGCAGCAGCTCCACCGCCAGCTTCGTCTCCGGAACCACCTGCACATCGCGCATCACCTGCCGCAGTGTCAGCCCCGACTCGGCTGTGTTCCCCATCGATTGCGCCACGCTCCTGAAGTGCATCAGGCGCGCCACATCCATCGCATGCACCACGCCGATGATGTGGTCCCGCCCGCGCTCCGGGTCGTACACCGGCACGCGCGTGTGCTGCTCCTCCACAATTCGGCCGCTCGCCTGCTCCAAAGACATGTCCGCCGGCAGCGAGAAGATCTTCCCCCGCGGCGTCATGATCTCGCTCACCATCACATCCTTCAGTTCGATCGCCCGGTGAATCATCTCCTCCTGAAACTTCGGCAACAGTCCCACACGGCGTGTTGCCGTTGCCATCAACTTCAATTCTTCCGGAGAATGGGCAGCAACCTCACCCCGCAGCGGCGCACGAAAAAGCCGCAGCACCAGCTTCGCCGATGCGTTCATTACCACCAGCGCCGGCCTCGTCATGCGCAGAAACACATCTATGGGATTCGCTACCGCCAGCGCGATCCGCTCAGCCCTCTGCAGCGCCAGTGCTTTGGGGACCAGTTCGCCCAGCACCACCTCAAAATACGTAATCAGCAGGAATGCGAGGGCGATCGCTGCCGCGTGCACAACAACCGGCGACTGCAACTCCGGAATCCACTCGATCTTCTCAAACTCATGCAGCAGCCCCTGCGCGATGACCGGCTCGCCCAGGCCGCCCAGCGCCAGCGCCGCCAGCGTCACTCCCAACTGCACTGCAGAAAGAAACTCGTCCAGATGATGCTTCAGGTGCAGCACCGTGCGCGCGCCCGGCTTGTTCGCGGCAATCAATTGCTCAATGCGCGTCTCGCGCACGCTGACCAGCGCAAACTCCGCAGCCACAAAGAAGCTGTTCGCCAGGATGAAGAAGGCGATTAAACTCCCGTGGACCAGCAGCCATTCAAGCATGTGCCCCTAGCCTAGCCCACAGAAAAACTACTGTCATCCTGAGCGGAGCGGCTCGTTTTCGAGCTGCGAAGCCGAAGGGGCCCGCCACATCTCCATAAACGCGACAAAGCCCGTGAGACTCAGCTCACAGGCTCCATCGCAACCTCAATCTCTAAGCGGCTTAAACCAGCACTCGCTTCAGCGTCTGGTCGATGTGCTCCTTCGGCACATAGCCAACAATCTGGTCGGCGACCTTGCCGCCCTTGAACAGCAACAGCGCCGGGATTCCGCGAATCCCATATCGTCCGGGCGTCATGTTGTTCTTGTCGACATCCATCTTCATCACCTTCAGCTTGCCGCTGTACTCCTGCGCCACCGCTTCCACCACCGGAGCGAGCGCGCGGCAAGGACCACACCACGCCGCCCAGAAGTCAACAAGCACTGGCGTCTCCGACTGCAGCACCTGTTTTTCGAAATCGGCATCGTTTACCTCGCCTACCAAATGTCCTGTCGTCACCTCTCCCATCGCACACTCCTTCGAAATCTCGGGTCCGCTCTCGCAGACCCCTCATCAACCCACTCATCATAGATGCCCCGCGGTGGAAAACGATGCAGGAGTCCGCCCAACCCTCACATACGCAACTTGATAGGCGATCACCGAATTAACTCAAATTGCCGGCTGTGAACTGAAACTGGCGCCGCACGGAACTCACCCCGGCACTTCCCGCTCCACGCCACCCGCAATCCTCGCCGGAACCAGCTCCGCCTGCTCGCCCACCACCTGCCGCAGACTGATCTCAGCCTCCAGCGGGGTGGTTTCTGCGCCCAGCACGATCAGGACAGACGGGCCCGCTCCGCTCAGCGCGACGCCGGCAATCTCCGGCTCCCCGGCTAGCGGCAACAGCTTTGCCAGCAGCGGGCACGCGGCCTCCCGATACGGCTGATGCATCCGGTCCCGCATCGCAACCCGCAACAGATCCAGCCGTCCCTGCGCAAACGCTGCCGTCAGCAGCGCCACCCGTTGCACGTTGAATACTGCGTCCTCACGCGGGTAGCTCTCCGGCAGCATTGCCCTCGCCTTCTTCGTCGCGAGCCCCTCACCGGGCATCGCCAACATCATTTGCCAGGCGGGATCGCCCGCAAACGTGGCCGTCGCCAACCCCGTCTTCTCAGACATCGCCGATGCAGTAAACCCTCCATACCAGCACGCCGCCACGTTGTCCGGATGCCCCTCGCGCTCCGCCGCCTCGCGCACGATCTCAGCGTCGCTCCATCCCAGGGCGCCGAAGTGCACCGCCATCGCCACCCCCGCACAGATCGCCGCGGCGCTCGATCCGCAGCCCATCCCCAGCGGGATCTCGTTGTGAATTTTCAACCGCAGCGCCGGCGCAACCACTCCCGTTTCGTCCATCACACTGCGAAGGACATCCACCATCAGGTTGTTGTCCAGCTCGCCCACTACGTCCGCGTTGCGCCCCGTCGCCTCAATCTGCCACGCCGGCGCCACATGCGCCTCCACCGTCACGTGCATCGACAGCGCCAGCCCCACCGCATCGAACCCCGGCCCCAGGTTCGCCGAGGTCGCCGGGAGCTTCAGTCGAATGCCGCGCCTCTCCAACTCGGAGCGCCCGCTCAAGCCGGTTGCCCCGCTTTCGGGGTCCCCGGCCAGCTTGCTGGCTGGGGTGACTGATCAAGCGCTCGCAGCACCACGTCCACGTCCGCATCCAGCACCAGCGGCTCATGCTGTAACTTCGCAAACGCCGCACGTTCCCTCACCGACGCACCCGCCCACTCCTCATCCGTCAGCAACTCGCCGCGATGAAACTGGATCGTGTACTCCGAGTCCTTCAGCGTGTGTCCGGTCAGCAGCAGCACCGCTGTCTCCTCCGCAGCCACACGCCCATCGGCCACCAGCTTCTTCAGTCCCGCCAGCGTCACAGCGCTCGCCGGTTCGCAGCCAATCCCCTCGGCGCCAATCTCCGCCTTTGCCAGCGCAATCTCGCGCTCCCCCACCTGCTCCACCCATCCGCCGGTCTCGGAAATCACCTTGGCCGCCTTCCTCCAGCTGGCCGGGTTCCCAATGCGAATTGCGCTCGCTCGCGTGTCCGCCGTCACCGGCACAAGTTGGCCCTCGCCTCCGCCCTGCATCCAGCGGTAGAGCGGGTTCGCTCCCTCGGCCTGAATCACGCTGATCTTCGGCACCTTCTTGATGAAGCCCAAATGCTTCATCTCCGCAAACCCCTTACCCAATGCCGAGCTGTTCGCCAGGTTCCCGCCCGGCACAATCAGATGCTGCGGCACCTGCCATTCCAACTGCTCCAGGATCTCGAACGCCGGCGTCTTCTGCCCTTCCAGCCTGTACGGGTTCACCGAGTTCAGCAGGTACACCGGCGCGCGCTTCACAATCTCACTCAGCACCTTCACACAGCCATCGAAGTCCGTCTTCAGCTGTACCGTCGTCGCGCCGTAGTCCATCGACTGCGACAGCTTCCCCCACGCAATCTTGCCCTCGGGGATCAGCACCAGGCTCCGCAGTCCAGCTCGCGCCGCATACGCCGCCATCGCCGCGCTCGTGTTTCCGGTCGACGCACACGCCACCCATGTATACCCGCGCGAAACCGCAACGCTCAGCGCCGCCGTCATCCCCGTGTCCTTGAAGCTCCCCGTCGGATTCATCCCCTGGTGCTTCCCCATCAGCCAATTCAATCCCAGATTCGCCGCCGCCCGTGGCATCTCGTACAACGGCGTATTGCCCTCCCGCAACGTCACCACGCGGTCTTCCGCAACGATCGGCAGCAGGTCCCGGAACCTCCATACCCCGCTCTGGTCAACGGCCATCGTTGAGCTCTTCCGCTCCTGCCACAGGTGCTTCAGAGCCAGAGAATTCGGCCGGTACACCGGTTTGTCCGCCTCCGGAGCTCCCTTGCTCCACGCGTACTCCACCTCAAACAGCTCGCCGCACTCCCGGCAGCGGAAGTTGCTCTGGGCCTCTGCGCCATCAATGCGCACGCCGCATCCTGTGCATCTCAGTCTGTGAATCGACAAACTCATGTGTCTGTCTAGACTATCGTAGCTTTATGCGCCGAGCCCTGTTCGCTCTCCTCGCCGTCACCGTCTTTGCTCCCACAATCCGCGCGCAAAACCCGCAGCTTCAGCTCGCCTGCGCCGCCGACCTCGAGCCCGTAATGCCCTCGCTCGCCGCCGCTTACCATCGCGCTACTGGCGTACAGCTCGTTACCGCCTTCGGCTCCTCCGCCACACTTGCGCAGCAGCTCAGCAACGGTGCGCCGCAGGATGTCTTCCTCTCCGCCGACACCGTCCACCCGCAGCAACTCATCAATGCCGGCGTCGCCCTCGGTCCCGCACCGACACCCTATGCCCACGGCGTCTTGGTCCTCTGGGCCCTCCAGAGCTCGCCCCTCCAGCCCCTCTCACTCGACACCCTCAAGTCGCTGCGGCTCACGCGCCTCGCCATCGCCAACCCAGCCCACGCGCCCTACGGCCTTGCCGCCCAGCAAGCGCTCCAGCACCTCGGCCTCTACGAACAACTGCAGCCCAAGCTCGCCGTCGCCGAAAACATCGCCCAGACTGCCCAGTTCGCCGAATCCGGCAACGCCCAGGCCGGCCTCATCTCGCTCACCATCGCAAGCAGCGAACACTTCCGCTCTATCGGCACCTTCGTCCGCATCCCCACCGACACCTACCCGCCCATCCAGCAGGCTGGCGTCATCCTCAAATCCAGCCACCAGCAAAAGCTCGCACAGGACTTCCTCAACTGGCTCACCAGCCCTGCCATCCAGCAGCAGCTCAAATCCTTCGGCCTCGATCCGGCCAGATAGCTATCGCCTTTGACGCCTGCCATGTACGATGACCCTTGCCTCTCGCACATAACAGGAGCCGCATGCCAGCCGACAACGCCGCCATCGTCCAACGCTTCGTCGACGAAGTCATCAACCAGGGCCGCTACGAGGTCTGCGACCAGATCGTTGCCGAAGACTTTATCGAGCTCGATCCGCTCCCTGGACAACGCCAGGGCCGCGAAGGCCTCAAAGAGGTCATCGCCATGATGCGCTCCGCCTTCCCCGACATCCATTGGATCACCGAAGAATCCATCTCCTCCGGCGAAAAGGTCGTCACACGGTTCACCTGGACCGGCACACAGCGCGGCGACTTCCTCGGCATCCCCGCCACCGGCCGCCCCGTCACGGTCAAAGGCGTCGTCATCGACCGCCTCGTCAACGCCCGCATGACCGACAGCCGCATCCTCATGGACACCTTCGGCATGATGATGCAACTCGGCGTCATCCCTCCCCCAGCCTGATTCGCGGAAGCTATCGGCATCGCTTCGCTCGGTGGAATTTTTGCGTCCATGGACGCAGCGTTGCTGCGAAGCGCAGGATAACTCCGTCCCGCAATAGTTCATCTCTTCCTACAGCAGGAGTCAGGATATCCGATGGCGGCCGAAGACGCGACGGGCATTCATCCCGAAAAAAGTCAAAAGCCGGATCCCAAACCGATCGATGAGAGATTGCAGAAGACCCTGGATAAGGCTTTGTATGCAGGCGGGTCGGAAACCGCACAAAAGGCCAGGAACTTTCTGAATGGCACCTGGCTCGGAGAGCCGCTGCATGTCGTCCTCACCGATGCGCCGATCGGCGCCTGGACCATAGCGCTCCTCTTCGACGGTTTGGAACTGCTCACAGACCGTCGCGAATTTGCTTTGGCCGCGGACGTGTCAATCGCCATAGGATTGGTCGGGGCAGTCGGTGCGGCAGCGGCGGGCGCGGTCGATTGGTCAGACGTTGATCCGCCAGCTCGCCGCGTCGGGATGATTCACGGGCTGCTCAACCTGGGCGCCACCTCATTGTTCGCCGCGTCCCTCATCCTTCGAAGGAAGAAATCTCGCACCGCCGGACGCGTAACCGCTGCTTTGGGGGAGGTGGCTATGACCATCGCGGCTCGACTCGGCGGAAAGATGGTTTACCAATACAGGGTGGGTGTCGACCGTACGAATGGTGAAGTGTTTCCGGAACAGTTCGTGCCGGTAATGCAGAGCTCCAGACTCGAAGACGACAAGCCAACTCGCGCCGAACATGATGGCGTACCCATCTTGCTTGTCCGCCGTGGCGACCGGGTGTTCGCCATGGCAGAGACATGCTCTCACTTCGGCGCGCCGCTTTCGGAAGGCAAGCTGGTTGGTGAGAGCATCGTCTGTCCCCGGCACGCTTCCCGGTTTTCGCTGAAGGACGGCAGCGTCATCAATGGGCCGGCTGTTCATCCGCAGCCCTGCCTGGAATCTCGCGTACGGGATGGACAAATTGAAGTGCGCAGACCGCTGAGCAATACTGCCAGGTCATCATAACGTCCGCAATTGCAGTCGCGAGTCGCACCCGTGAAGGCAGTATGCCCATTGATCCATGTGGCGCGCAGGGAGACTGATGCTGTTGCGAGATCCATTTTTCAAAAGCGGTCCTCGGCGGCGGAGGACTGGCGCCAGGTGAGTCGCATTTTGCGGCTGCTGACATCGTGAAGGAACCACGTTAGCTCGCGGCTCTCTCTTTGCGAAGATGAGCCGGCGGCTGTAACAACGTAACCCCAAGATTCAGCGCAAACAGACTGACTGCAACCAGCTCGATCACTGCCGAAACGGGAAGAACATGCCAGCCGATGGGTACGTTCTTCTCGTACGCCAGCGGCTCGGCCATCACCCGCAGCGCGCATCCAATATGCAGCAGCAGCAGCGCCCAGAACATCAGACCTTTGCTCCACAGGATGCGCATTCCACAAAAAGCCGGCAGAACCCGCGGTCCGATGACAAACACCATACCTGCGACGAAGCCAACCGTGAGTGCGTGCCGGCTTGCTCCCCAGATTCCCCCGTCCTGATCTGATGTCACAGCCAGCGCGAACAGCAGGCAGGATACGATCAGCCAAACATAGGCCAACCGCACAAACGGAACAAAGGTCGGATGGATGTTCAGCAGTTTCGCCGGCTGTACAGCGCGGCTCCAGACGTGCAGCGCCTCGACGGACAATAACCCCGCAACCAGCAGCAGTACAGCAGCCATCCCAAGCCGATTCAGAACAACCGCCACCAAACCAGCTACGCTGATGAGATATGCCCAAAGCAGCAGCTTTCCATTTGGTTGCCGCAGGCCTCCGAAGATCGGCAGCCAACGCGCATTGAACCCCCAGATCGTCGGCACGATGATCCCCCACACCGCGAGCACAACGAGCTCTTGATCGAGGAAATGCGACAGTACCGGGGCGCCCGCATAGAGCGCCACATAAAAGACCGCCCAGCAGTTCACGAGCAAAACAACCAGGAAGCACGACGAACCCGCTGCGACAAGGCGCAGCCAAACCTCCCTGGAGCCTTCCTTTTTTGATCTGTGACGCTGCACGGCGTACAGGAACAAACTGTAGCCGGCAAGTTCAAGCAGAGCCGACGAAGGCAGCAGGATTCTCCAACGCCACAGCATGACACCGGCTATCCATCGAAGCGCGACACCTGCCGTCCACAAGCCCCATGACATCCACGCGGTGCGCACCGGAAAATCCAGCGTACTCTGCATTTTCGTGAGCGAATAGAAACCGACGCCGAGGATGAACGAACCGATCCACCCGAAGATCTGTGCCTGTCCATGCGCCTGCAGCCAGGCTTGCGACAGGCTGCCAGGGCCATGGGCCTGCGAGATCGAGATGAGATTCCACACGCCCAGGAATGTTCCGGGCAGAAGCATGAAAATAAGTCCGCTGATAATGAATGCGGTTGCGATCTGCTGGCTGCTTCGTTCGCGAGTAACTCGATCCTGTGCGTCCTGGTCCAGATCATTCCTCTTCTGTGGACAGCAGCGCCCCGTTTGGGCAGTCGCATTCTGGAGCGCGCCACGCAAGCGGGATTCTCACTATAGCCATTATCTTGAGTTGTCCTATGACTTAAGTCGGCTCGAACGCAGACCGTCACATACCTTCGCCAGCTTCATTGATCCAGAGTACAAGCGCGTTCTCCCTGCATGCCAGGACGGACGGCAAACGCGCCTCTCGTCACCGTCGGTTGATCGACGCAGCCCGCCACCAACGCCAACCAGTAAGCCACCGCTACTCGAAGCGCGACGGATCCACCGTCATCGAAGCCGGCGGCAAGGATTTCTCCTGCGATCCAAGCGACGTGTTCGGCGCATCGCCCATCGTCAGTTCCAGGGTTCCGCCGTTCACCACGTCCTTGTGTTCGATCCAAAGGTGGTCCAGTGCCTTGCCATTCCAGCGGACGCTTTGCACATACTTGTTCTCGCGTGAAGAAGCCGGTGCGGCGATCACAAAATCTTTGCCGTTTCGCAGGTGAATCGTCACCTTCGTGAACACGGGACTGGCCACGTCATACACCGGCACACCGGGCATCACCGGATAGATTCCCATCATCGAGAACACAACGAACGCGCTTAACCCGCCGCCATCCTCATCACCCGGAATCCCCTGCAGATCATCGTGGAAAAACGCATCCAGAATTGCGCGGACGCGTTTCTGCGTCTTCCACGGCGCGCCCAGCCGGTCGTAGATGTATGGGATGTTCAGGCTCGGCTCATTCGCCATCGAGAATTCGCCGATCATCGACGTTGAATCCGGAAACTTCGCCTGGAATTCAGAACGCGAACGCCCCAGCGGCTCGCGGAACAACTGGTCCAGGTTCGCCTCCGCTTTCGCCTTGCCGCCCATCAGCGTGAACAGCCCGTCGTAGTCATGCGCCACGTCCCACGTGTACGTCCAGCCATTGTTTTCGTCGTAGTACTCGCGGCCGCCCATTCCACCGCCGAACTTCGGATCCATCGGCTCAATCCAGTTTCCCTTGTCATCCTTCGGCCACATCAGCGACTTGTCCGCGCGATACAGGTTCCGATAGTTCGCTGCACGCTTCAGAAACAGCGCACGGTCGTCCGGTTTCTGCAGCACTGCGGCCAGTTGCGCAATGCACCAGTCATCCGTGCTGTTTTCCAGCGTCACCGCCACGGGCTGCCGCTTCTCGAACGGGTGCACCTCCGCAACCGTCTCCTTCTCGCCCGGCCGCAGCGCGGGCATGTAGCCATGTGCGCGGTAGAAGTCATCCAGCACCGTTTTCGGGCCAAGCCGCCACGGAAGCATCGTCTGCTCCAGCGACCGCTTGCGCAGTCCCTCATACGCCACCGGCAGATCGAAGTTGCGCACACCCTTGTTCCACGCATCCAGAATCCAGGGCGCGGCATGGTTGCCATTCATGATGCCCGCCGGACCTGACGTGAGCGCGAACGTCGGCATGATGCCACTCTGCTGATACATCCGCACATACGATTGGATCTTATCCGCCTGCATCTCCGGATTCAGCAATGTCTGCAACGGCTCCATCGCGCGATACGTGTCCCACAGCCAGTTGTCCACGTAAAACGGCCGTGTATCCTCATGCACCTTGTGGTCATACCCACTGTAGTAGCGGCCATCCTCAGTGATGTTGATCATGCGCTCCATGCAGCGATAGAGCGCCGTGTAGAAGACGCGCCGCTGCGCCGGCGTCCCACCCTCCACCTCAATGCGACCCAGCGCATCGTTCCACTGCGCCCGCGCCTTCTCCTTCACGCTCTCCAGCCCCCACGCGGGAATTTCGCGCAGCAGATTCTTCTTCGCCTGCTCTACGCTGATGAACGAGACACCATAGCGGAACTCCAGCACCTTCGCTCCGCGGGCCGATAGCGTAACCTCATCGCCATCTTTCTCATGCACTGTCTCTGCCGACACAGGCTCGCTCGTCTCCGCATAGAAGTAGGCGGTTACTCCCATGACGCTCTCTTCGCCTGCCACCGCGTTCTTGGCCACAGCATGCACCGCGCCCGGGTGCAGGTTCTTCACATGCAACTCCGCTCTTCCGCTCGGAAAGCTGAAGCGGAAGTAGCCAGCCTGGTGGCCTGGCGCAAACTCGGTTCGAATCATCGATTCATCGAACCGCGTCGTGTAGTAGTAAGGTGTTGCATGCTCCGCGTCATACACCGCGGGCTCATCGCCGCCAGGCATCACGGCAAACAACTCCGGCTGCCGATGCGACAGAATCGTGAGGGGGAAGTACTGGATCCGGTCATCCAGCGCATCCTTGCGCATGGGATACATCCGCACCATGCTGTTTGGCAGATACGCCGTGGGCCGCGTCGGCTCCAGCAGAATGCTGACATTGCCGATGGTCGGATCCACCTCATCAACCGGTTCCTGCGCATGCATCGACGCGCACACACCCACAGCGATCACGACAACCGCAGCAAGACGAACACCACCCAGGCGGAACGCTACCAAATATCAACTCCTGCATCATTTCGGCGCACGCACACGCACACCACAGATGCCGAGTCTATCGCATCCGCTCAACCTGACCGCAACCGCGCGCCCCCAGCAGCACATGGCGAGGGGGTGCAGCTTCTCCCTTTGCCCGCATCATAGGTTCAGACGAGTTACGAAGTTGTTCACGAAGTTCGATGGGTCGCCATTCGTCAGCAACTGACATCGATGGTGTTGCTCAGCGCCTGCAGATATAAAACGGTCACTCACTGACGCGAACGAATGAAGACCGCCGAGTTCTTGTCTCCCGCCTGCGTATACGTCACGACAACGTGATACCCCTTATGAGGATCGTAGCCTCTGCCGCTGGCGACGCTCATTCCCGAGTCCACCACCAGGTGGTCATTCAGCCCGAACACGGTCGACTTTCCCGCATCGTCCTTTACCGTCATCGTGCGCTCATGCTTGTCGAAGCCCAGCACCGTTCCCTCAACCTTCTGGAACGGTCCCGCGCCCAGGTCCTTCACCGCCACAGCCGTGCGGTTGTCATCGTAACCGTAGTAGTACACGACCGCGTAGTCGCCGACGTGCTGAAACTTGTTTGCCTCCGTAGCGTCGGACTGCAGCGCCTTATCGAAGTCCAGCGTCACCTTCGCATTCGTCGGCAGCTTGAACTGGCTCGTCTCTCCGCTGTCGACCGTCACATCCATCGTCTTCGCGTCAGGATTGATTGCCTTCACCATCCCGCTCACGGCATGCACCACCATTTGTGCGCCGGCGCTCGCGCAGAACACCATCATCGTGACGGACATCAAAGCCAAACCAGGCTTGCGTAGCATGGAATATCTCCTCCTTTGAAGAAGGTTCGCGAAGCTTTCCCTGGCGATATTGCGCAGCAGCTTGAGCATCGTTTATATCGGTGACCGACATGCTACACCTTGCCCGGCACAATGCGCCAGGCGCAACTCTAACTCAACGCACCACCTTCACAATCTGCCTGTCCGGCACGCTCCACGCTGCGGTACCGGTATGCGTCAGCCTCCCGCTGGTATCGTCCCAGCGCAGCTGTGTGATCTGGCTCTTTCCTTGCTCGTACACGTAGCTCTGCCCATCGTCGTTGTAGAGCGTGAACTCCCCATTCGCTCCCGGATACACGCGCACTTCAGCGATCGCCTGCTTCTCTTCTGTGTTCAGCACCGGCGCTCCCATCGGCACAATCGATCCCGCCCGCACAAACACCGGAATCACACCAATCGGCGCACTCACACGCAGTCGTTGTCCGCCGTGCACGCGCTCATTCGTCCAGAAGTTGTACCAGTCTGTACCCGCGGGCAGATACACCTCGCGGCTCGTGCTTCCCTGCTCCGTCACCGGAGCTACCAGCAGCGCCGGCCCAAACATATATTCGTCGCCAATCTCAGCCACATTCGGATCGCTGCCGAAGTCCATAAACAATCCGCGCATGAACGGAGCGCCCGTCTCATGCGAGCTCCACCCCAGCGAGTAGATGTACGGCATCAGCTGATATCGCAGCCGCAGATACTTTTCCAGGATCGGCTCAGCCTGCCTGCCATAGCTCCAGACCTCGTTCTCCTTGCGGCTGCCATGCGCGCGCATCGTCGGCTGAAACGTGCCGTACTCAAACCAGCGCACGTACAGCTCCGCATAGTCCTCGTAGTTCCCGATGTTTTCCTTGGCATCACTGGCATCAATCAACACCGGCCGCTCCGCCTTATGCGAGCCCGGCAGATACTGCCATCCACCAATGTCCGTGCTCCAGTACGGCATCCCCGACGCCACAAAATCCAACCCCGTCGGCACCTGCCTCTTCAGCGTGTCCCAGTCAGGCGAAATATCCGACGACCAGAAGATCGCTCCATTATCCTGTGCGCCCAGGTACGCATCGCGAGCCAGGATCAGCGCCCTGCGGTCCGGCAGGTCCGCGCGAAATCCGTCATAGATCGCCTTCGTATGAAAGTACGGATACACATTGAAGTATTCCGTCCCCGGCCCAATATGCAGATAGCTTCCATTCGGTGGCAGATCCGGCTCCGTCTCATCCGCCCAAAAACTGTCAAAACCCTTTGCAACAAAGTTCTCGTTGATCCTGTCCCAGTACCACTTCGCCGCATCAGGATTCGTCGTATCGATATCCGACCCCGCGCGATCGTACGGCAATCCATTCGTTGGCGTGCCGTCCGCAAGATGCTCAAACCATCCATTCTTCAAAATCGTGTCGTAGTATCGGCCTCCAGGCACAAACCGCGGCCACACGCTGATCATCGAATGAAATCCCATCCGATGCAG
>DATNGO010000112.1:0-3297 GCA_035605855.1 Acidobacteriaceae bacterium
AACTTACTGATTCCAGATACTTTACATATAACTAGCCTGGAATCAAGACTTTGCACCTGAAGTCCAACCCTAAGCCGATAAGAATCAAGACTTTGTGCAAAAAGTGACGGGGTGGGGGCTACCCCGCCAGCCGCAACACCATCCCCGCGATCCGCTCCAGGGCGCCCGGCCGCGCCAGCCTCTTCGCCGCCTCCGCCATCCTCCGGCGTCGATCGCCGTCAAGCAGCAGATCGGCCAGCAGCTGCCCCAGCGCCTCGGGAGTCGCATCCCGCTGCAGCAGCATCATGGCCGCGCCCGCGCTGGCCAGCACCTCGGCATTCTTCCGCTGATGGTCGTCCGCCGCCGTCGGCAGCGGCACCAGCACCGACGGCTTGCCTGCCGCGCACAGCTCCGCAATCGTGCTCCCTGCCCGGGCCAGCACCAGGTCCGCCGCCGCATACTCACCCGGCATATCGGTCAGGAACGCCTCCACCCTCCAGCGAGCGTAATCCGCTAGCTCGGCCCCACTCGCCGCCGCGTACGCCGCCCGCGTCTGCTCCAGCATGCGCGGTCCACTCTGGTGCACAATCGTCAGCCCCGGCACGGCTGCCAGCAACCGCCGCACGATCTTCGGCATTGTCTCGTTGAAGATCAGCGCTCCGTTCGAGCCCGCGGTAATCAGCAGCCGCGGCGCCGCCCCCACCGGTCTCACCGGCAGATGGAAGATCTCCGGCCGCACCGGAACTCCCGTCACCTCGGCGTTGCGAAAGTACTGTGCCGTCTGAGCGAAGTTCACCGCAGCCGCGCTCACCCGTTTGCCGAGCAGCCGGTTCGTCATCCCGGGAACCGC
This sequence comes from Acidobacteriaceae bacterium, assembly GCA_035605855.1. Lineage (GTDB taxonomy): Bacteria > Acidobacteriota > Terriglobia > Terriglobales > Acidobacteriaceae > Granulicella. Next base: position 830 of record DATNGO010000112.1, read on the forward strand.
ATTCGGCTCATACGCCAGTGTCGGAATCCGCTTCAGCACCGCCGCGATCATCGCTGGTCCGCTCGCGTATCCACCCACACCCACCACAACCTGGGGACGAAACTCCCCCAGTAGCCGCATGCAGTGCAGCACTCCCAGCGGCAAATCGCCCATCGTCTTCAGCCGCGTCGCCAGGCTGACGTTCTTCAACTGCCCCGAGCGCACCAGCTCCAGCCGGAACCCCGCTTCGGGCACCATCTTCGTCTCGAGCCCGCGCGCCGTCCCGACGAACAGCACCTCGGCCCCATGCCTGTCCCTCAGCTCACGCCCGATCGCCAGCGCCGGCACCACATGCCCCCCGGTGCCACCCCCGGCAATCACCACCCTCAGCGCCTGCATTTAATCAATCTCGCGCGTGACGTTCAGCAACACGCCCATGCACGCGAGCGTCACGAACACACTCGTTCCACCCGACGAGATGAACGGAAGCGGAATGCCCTTCGTCGGCAGCAGGGCGATCACCACGCTCATATTGAAGAACGCCTGCACCAAAATCGCCGTCGTAAGGCCAAAGGCGAGGAACCGCGCGAACGGGTCAGTGGATAGAAACGCCGCACGCAATCCGCGATACCCCAGTATGCAAAAGGCCGTCACAACGCACAGCGCTCCGATGAGTCCGAGCTCCTCGCAGATGTTCGCGAAGATGAAGTCCGTGTGCGGCTCCGGAAGGAAGAACAGCTTCTGGATTCCCTCGGTGAGTCCGCGCCCGAAGATCCCGCCCGAGCCTACCGCAATCAGCGACTGCATGATGTGGAAGCCGGCGCCCCTCGGATCGGCCTCAGGATTAAGGAATGCCTTCATCCGCGCTGCGCGGAAGGCGACATGGAAGAGCATGTAATAGAGCACAGGGACTGCCGCGGCAACCGCCACGCCAATCCACTTCATCTGCATCCCGGCGAGAAACAGCATCGCCATCACCACCGCCGCGCAGACCATCGCCGTGCCAAGGTCCGGCTCCTCGAGGATAAGCAGGATGTAGACCAGCGGCGGAATCACCGCCGGCAGCAGCGTCTCCTTTACATTGTCGATTGCGTGGATGCGCGTCTGCAGAAACCACGCGAGGAAGAAGACGATCGCCGGCTTCGCCAGCTCCGACGGTTGCACCGACGCGGGTCCGAAGTGCAGCCAGCGGTGCGCTCCGTTCATGCTGCCCCATGCGAAGACTCCCAGCAGCATCAGCGCCGTCAGCGCCATCATCGGAAAGATGAGTCTCGGGTTGTTGTACTTGCGATAGTCGACGCGCATCAGCCCGAACAAAGCGACGATGCCGAGCGCCGCCCAGATCGCCTGCCTGTACACAAACGCATACGGCGAGCCCTGCGTCGCCTTGGCTATGACCGCCGACGCCGAGAAGACGCTGACCAGCCCGAACAGCACCAGCAACAGCACCGTCCCAAACAACCACTTATCGACGCCGACGCGCTTTGCCATTCTCTGCTCTACTCCAGCGCGCCGACAAGCTGCTTGAAGACGCGGCCGCGATGCTCGTAGTTCTCAAACTGATCGAAGCTGGAGCATGCCGGTGCGAGCAGCACCACGTCGCCCGGCTTGGCTTCTTTCCGCGCCCAGGCGACCGCCCGCTCCATCGTTCCAGCTCTCTCTATCTTCACGACACCGGCCAGATGCGACTCGATCTTTTCCGCCGCCGAACCAATCGTGATAACCGCCTTCACCCGCGCGCGCAGCAGCGGAGACAGCGTGCTATAGTCCGAGTCCTTGTCTTTGCCGCCAAGAATCAGCCAGATCCCGCCCGCAAAGGCCTCGACGGCCTTCGCTGTCGCGTCCACGTTCGTCGCCTTGGAGTCATTGAACCAGCGCACGCCATCGAGTTCGCGCACAAACTCCAGCCGGTGTTCGACTGCGTGGAAAGTTGCAACCGCCTCGCGAATGACATGCGCCTCGACTCCAGCAAGGCGCGCCGCGCAGACCGCAGCCAGCACGTTCTCCAGGTTATGCGCGCCCGCGAGCGGAATCTCCGCGACCGGCATAATCGGCTCAACCTCGCCGCCCTCCTTCGCGCGGAAGAGGATGCTCTCGCCGTGCACGAAGACGCCCTGCTTCACCTGCCGCCGCGGGCTGAACCAGTAGATCTGCGCCTTGGTCTTCGCCGCGACGAGCTTCGTCGGCTCGTCTTCAGCGTTGAGCACCAGGAAGTCGTCTGCGGTCTGGTTCTCGGTGATGCGAGCCTTCACCGCGCTGTACGCATTGAAGCTGCCGTGGCGGTCGAGGTGGTCCGGCGTGATGTTCAGCACCAGCGCGATATTTGGATGGAACGCTTGAATCGTCTCCAACTGGAAGCTCGAAACCTCGAGCACGCTCCAGGTCTCCGGCGTCGACTCCGCGACCATGTCGACGACGGGCCGCCCGATGTTGCCGCCAACCAGCGTCGGCTTGCCGCTCGCCTTGAGGATCTCGCCGATGAGCGTCGT
>DATNGO010000113.1:0-7531 GCA_035605855.1 Acidobacteriaceae bacterium
GCACGACCGCAACGAAGTTGATCCAATGATGCGCCGCCATAATGCCGTACCAGGTCAGCGCATCGCCCGCCGGCAGCGGCGGATTGAAGAAGTGCAGAAGCCCGTTCAGCCCGAAGACCAGGAAGATCAACCCCAACAGAATCCGGGCGCCCAGAATGACATATCGCATTGCCAGCTCCTGCCGTACTTCTGCTTCGTTGCTTGCAACTATAGGCGAGATTCGCGCCTCATTGCACGAATATCGCTGCTCGGCCCTGAGGTTGCGCCTGCCGCTTCAAACCGATAGCTTCACCCGTATGGCATCGTCCGCCTCCGGCCTCACCCTTTCACTGGTTGGAAAAGTCGCACTCGTCACCGGCGGCTCGCGCGGCATCGGAGCCGCGACGGTCCGCCTGCTCCGCCAGGCCGGAGCCCGCGTCGTCTTCAGCTACCGCTCGGCCGCCGACCAAGCCACGGCGCTCGTCGCCGAGTGCGGGGGCGAAGCCCACTGCCGCGCCATCCGGCAGGACCTCGCCACCATCGATGACGGCCACGCCCTCGTCGCCGCGGCTATCAACGTCTTCGGCCGCCTCGACATCCTCATTGTCAACCACGGCATCTGGCCGCCGCACGACCAGCCCATTGCCACGATGCCCGCGTCGCAGTGGTCCACCACACTCGGCATCAATCTTTCGAGCGTCTTCGGCCTCGTCCAGTCCGCCACCGTACAGATGCTCCGGCAGCCGCTCCGCGAAGACCGCAGCGGCGGCCACATCGTCCTCGTCGCCTCCACCGCCGCACAGCGCGGCGAGGCCTTCCACGCCGACTACGCCGCCAGCAAGGGCGCTCTGCTCTCCCTCACCAAGAGCCTCTCCTCCGAGCTTGCGCCCCAGGGGATCCTGTGCAACTGCGTGGCCCCAGGATGGGTGCGGACGGAAATGTCGGCTGGAACCCTGAGCGATCCAATCGCGTCCAAGAAAGCGCTGGACCTTATTCCGCTCGGCCGCGCCGCCGAGCCCGAAGAGATCGCCGGGCCGATTGTGTTTCTCTGTTCCCCCTGGGCCGGCTTCATCTCCGGCGAGATCTTCAACGTCAACGGCGGCGCTGTTCTGGTCGGATAAATGAAGATGCGAGAGACGAGATTCGAGAGACGAATGACAACCCATAACCCATCACAGACACTTTCACCGGCCACTCTTCGCAATCGCAGACACTCGCATCTCGCATCTCGTATCTCGTATCTGATCGAGAGACGAATGACAACCCATAACCCATCACAGACACTCTCACCGGCCACTCTTCGCAATCGCAGACACTCGCATCTCGCATCTCGTATCTCGTATCTGATCGCCTCACTTCTGCTGGTTACGCCCTGCATTCATCCGCAGGCCTCTGCGATCCCCAGCGCGCAATCCTCCGTTGACACTAACGACCCGACCGCCGGCCGCAAGCTGCTCGACAAGATGATCGAAGCTCTCGGCGGCGCCGCCTGGCTCAACCGCACCGACTACTCGGCTTCTGGCCAAACAGGCACCTTCTACAAGGGCGCCGCCAACCCCTACGTCATGCAGTTCGAGCAGTACGTCCGCCTCCAACCCTTCGGGGAGCGGCTCATCATCGTCTCCAAGCAGGGCGTTTTCATCCCCACCACCAAGCGCGACGTCGCCATCATCTGGACCACCGACAAAGGTTACGAGGTCACCTACAAGGGCAAGAAAGAGCTTCCCGAAAAGGACATCACCGAGTTCTTCCTCTACCGCAACCACTCGCTCGACACCGTGATACTGAACTGGCTCAAGCAGCCAGGCGTGCTCATCAGCTACCTGGGCACCGAGCTCGTCGATCGCAAGGTCGCCGACAAGGTCTCCATCCTTACGACAACGAACGACGGCGTCACGCTCGATCTCGACGAGAACACCCACCTGCCCATCAACCTCACCTTCAAGTGGCGCGACCCGACCTACAAGGACTTCAACACCGAGGTCCAGGACTACGACGATTACCACCCCATCGAAGGCGTGATGACCCCGCTAACCCTCACGCGCTTCCACAACGGCGACATGACCACGCAGGTTTACCTCAAAGAGGTCCACTACAACGTCCACTTCCCAGCCGACCTTCTCGACCCCGACCGCCCGCTCGCCAAAAGCGCGAAGAAGTAGCGCGTAAGATGTGCGTCTACGCAGCGCGTTGATCTGCGCTACCGAGAAACACCGCCGCCGGCACGCCGAAGCGTTTTGCCAACGCGCGTATATGTGAAATCGTCAGATTTCGCTTACCCGACAACACCAGGGAGACGAGTGATTCAGACCCGATCTCCGGGCGAAGATCCTGCTGCGTCAGTCCATGCTGATCCATGAGAAACCGGAGCACCTGAAGTGGAGACGCCTGGGGCAGCACATAACGGTCTGATTCATAGCGGTCAATGAGTAATGAGAGCAGCTCAATAGCGTCCTGTTCCGCTCGATTCGGCTTGCTCTTCGAGGTCAGCTCAAAGAGAACTCCGGTGTACTCCTTCAGCTCGGCGTCATTGCGGATCACCCGGGGCGCGCCCAGCTTCACCATCTCAACCGGATCTGCCAGTCTTGTCATCGTCCGTACTCCTTGTCCCAGTTCTTGCGATCTTCATAGGCCGCGTGTGTCAGGAACGACCTTATATACACATGGCCCTGGGTTACCCGATCCTGCGGCTTCCTGCTGTAATGCACCACCGTGACCAGCCGATACCGGTTGTGACTGATGTTGAAGACGACGTTCCCGTCCACCGCATCCGCATCCGGAAATGTGGCGCGCAACTCCGCAAAATTCCGCCAACGCACCTGGGAAACAATCGCAAACCACGCTGCAATCTCCGCCGCGGCTTCTTTATATTTCGATGCCGCATGCACGAGGTGCTTCCGCGTGACAATGACCACAAACCCAACCTTACTTTACAATTTGTAATGTGTAAAGACGGTTCCACCCGAACTGCCTCAACGATTCCCGCCCCTTCATCCGCTCCAAACTTGATATTCTGACCCTCGCCATGACTGATTCCGCAACGCCTGGCGAGGGCAGCCCCTCCCATCCGCCTCACCACACGATGGACATCGTCGAAATCATGTCCATCCTCCCGCACCGCTACCCGTTCCTGCTCATCGACCGTGTGCTCGAGATGGAGCGCAAAACGCGCATCGTCGCCATCAAAAACGTCACGGCCAACGAGCCGCAGTTCACCGGCCACTTCCCCGGCTACCCCATCATGCCGGGCGTCATGACCATCGAAGCTATGGCCCAGGCCGGCGGCGCACTCCTGCTCACCGAGATCCCCGACCGCGACGACAAGCTTATGGTCTTCACCGGCATCGAGGAGGCGCGCTTCCGCAGGCCCATCGTCCCCGGCGACCAGCTCCGCATCGAGGTCACGGTTCTCAACTGGCGCTCCCGCGCGGTCAAAATGCAGGGCGTCTGCACGGTCGACGGCAAGGTTGCCGCCGAAGCCACCATCACCTGCCAGCTCGTGCCGCGCCCCGGCAAAAAGAAACCCGCCGAGCCACCCACGACCTGATCGCCGGCCGCTCCGCTTTGAAGGGGCGGGGCCTCAGCCCCGCCATAAGTGCAGAAGAAGCATTGGGGCTTTAGCCCCTGAGGTACAAATCGAAGCGTGAGCGTTCATCCCAGCTCGATCATCGCCGCAGGCGCCATCATCCCTGCCTCCTCGACCGTCGGCCCTTTCTGCACCATCGGCCCTAACGTCGTGCTCGGCGAAAACTGCGAGCTCATCTCGCATGTCGTCCTCGACGGCCACACCAGGATCGGCGACCGCGCCCGCATCTTCTCCTTCGCCTGCGTCGGCATCGCGCCGCAGGACCTCAAGTACAAGGGTGAGCCCACCGCCTGCGTCATCGGCGACGATACCGTCATCCGCGAGTCCGTCACCATCTCGCGCGGGACTGAAGGCGGTGGTGGTGTAACTCAGGTCGGCTCCGGCTGCCTCATCATGGCCTACACCCACATCGGCCACGACTCCAGGATCGGCAACCACTGCATCCTCGCCAACGGCACCACGCTCGCCGGTCATGTCACCATCGAGGACTACGTCACCACCAGCGCCATGGGGCCCGTGCACCAGTACTGCACGATAGGTCAATACGCTTATATAGGCGGCGGCACGACCATTACGCAGGACGTTCTCCCCTACTCGCTCACCTCTATCGAGCGCAACAACCACGCCTACGGCATCAACAAGATCGGCCTCGAACGCAAAGGCTTCACCCCCGACGAGCTCAAGCAGCTGCGCGCCGCCTACCGCATCCTGCAGCATTCGAAGCTCAACGTCACCGAGGCCCTCGCCGCCATCCGCGAAAAGATCTCCTCCGGCGAGTTCGGCGACAAGGTCGCCTACCTGGCCGACTTCATCGCCAGGAGCGAGCGCGGCATCATCAAATAGACATCACCTTCCGGGACTCAACGAATGTTCTCGATCCGCCGCCTGCTCCTCGTCCTGACACTTTTGCCGGTCCTCAGCGCCTCCGCGCAAACACCGCCCATCCGTGTGGCTATCGTCGGCCTCGTTCACGGACACGTCGGCGGCTTCCTGCACGATCTCCCCCTGCACCGCAACGTCACGCTCGTCGGCATCTCCGAGCCCGACGCGGCGTTGCGCCAGCGCTATATCCAGCGCACGCACCTTCCCGCCAGCCTCTTCTTTCCCTCTGAAGCTGCGATGCTCAGCGCTACGCATCCGCAGGCCATCCTGGTCTACACCTCGACCGCCGGACACCTCGCCGCCATCCGGCAGGCTGCGCCGCTGCACATCGCCGCAATGGTCGAGAAGCCGCTCGCCACCACCTACGCCGACGCGCTCGCGATCCAGCGCCTGGCCCAGCGCTACGGCGTCCCCATCCTCACCAACTACGAGACCACCTGGTACGCCTCCAACACTGCCGCCTACAACACGCTCACCAGCGGCCAGATCGGCGACCTCCGCAAGCTAGTCATCCGCGATGGCCATCGCGGCCCCAAGGAGATCGGCGTCGGCCCCGAGTTCCTCTCCTGGCTCACCGACCCGCAACAGAATGGCGGCGGCGCGCTCTTCGACTTCGGCTGCTACGGCGTCGACCTCGCGACATGGTTCATGCACGGCGAGCTACCGCTCACCGTCACCGCCGTCACCCTCCACATCAAACCCGGCACCTATCCGCGCGTCGACGACGACAGCACCATCCTCCTCACCTGGCCGCGCGCTCAGGCCATCATTCAGGGCTCATGGAACTGGCCATTCAACGTCAAGGACATGCAGGTCTACGGAGCGAAGGGTACCGTCGATACTGTTTATCTCGACAAAGATCACGGCAACACCGTCCGCCTTCGTCTGCCGCACGACGCCACGGACCACACCGAGACCGCACCACCGCTCGCCGCGCCACTCGACAACTCCGTCGACTACCTCGTTGCCGTCCTCAACGGCACGCTCGAGCCGCACCACGACCTCACCTCGCTGGACACCAACGTCACCGTCGTCCGCATCCTCGACGCGGCACGCCGCTCCGCTCAGACAGGCCGCACCGTCCGCCTCGCGGAAGAAACCCCCACTCAGTGAACACGGAGTAACCGTAACTTGACCCTTCTATCGAAGCTCGCCAGTATCGTCGCTGCTCTGCTTGTCTCAACTTCGTTCGCCTCAGCGCAAACAAGCATCACGCCGCCGCTCCACACCAGCGGCACCCAGATCCTCGACAGCCACAATCAGCCCGTGCAGCTCCGCTCCGTCAACTGGTACGGCTTCGACCAGAAGAACTTTGTCGCCGGGGGACTCGACCACGCCTCACTCGACACCATCGCAGACCTCATCGGCTCCATGGGCTTCAACTCAGTGCGCCTTCCCTGGGCCAACGAGACCGTCGAGCACAACCCCGCCGTGGCCGACTCCGCCCTGGCGGCGAACCCGCAACTTCGCGGTAAGCACAGCCTCGGCATCCTCGATGCCGTCATCGCCGCGCTCACCCGCCGTCACATCATGGTCGTCCTCGACGACCACATGAGCGACGCCGACTGGTGCTGCAGCGAAACCGACGGCAACGGCCTCTGGTACAACGACCGCTACCCTGAATCCGCGTGGCTCGCCGACTGGAAGTTCATGGCCCAGCGCTACAAACACAACCCATTGGTCATCGGTGCCGACCTCCGCAACGAGCTCCGCTCTGGCGCCGCCTGGGGTGGCTCCGATCCGAAACTCGACTGGCGCGCCGCCGCCGAGCGCGGAGCCAACGCTGTTCTCTCCGTGAATCCCAAACTGCTTATCTTCATCGAAGGCCCGCGTTACTCCACGCGCTTCGACGACGTCGCCCGCTTCCCCATCCAACTCAGCATCGCTGGCCGCGTCGTCATCTCGCCGCACGCCTACTCCATCGGCCACACTTACAAGAGCTACGACGAAGCCGCCGCTGCCCTTAACCGCGAGTTCACTCCGCTGCTCACCGCCGCGCAGCCTCTACCTCTCTGGGTCGGCGAGTTCGGCCACTGCACCATGAGCCCCTGCCAGGCCTACGGCAGCCAATGGCTCACGTGGTTCGCACGCTGGGCCAACGATCACCACATCGCCAACACCAGCTGGTGGGCCCTCAACGCTACCGAGTCCTCGGGCCAATCGCGCGTCCTCGGCAAACCCGAAACATACGGCCTCCTGACGCTCGACTGGCAGCACGTTCGCTCGCCCGAAACCATCACCCTCATTCAATCCATCCATCCCTAGCGAGTGAGCGAGTTTTGATCGACGCTACTTCGCCAGGTGCTCCAGGAAGAACTTCGCCATGATGTGGTTCGCCTCGATCGACTCCGGCATCTCCGGGTGATACCAGAACGCATGCGGCAGCCCATCGAACACCACCAGCCGCGCGTCGACACCCGCACGCAGATACGCACGGTGCAGATTCGTCGTGCTGCTTAGCAGCATGTCGCGGCCGCTCGTGACAAACAGCGCCGGCGGCATCCCATGCAGATCGGCATAGATCGGCGATAGCACCGGATCCTTCGCGTTGGTCGATGCAACGTAGTACGGATCATGAGGGCGGCCGTTCGGCGGAGCGAGATGTCCCGCCAATCCCGTCTCCGCATACATCGCGTGCGAATCGCCCATGTCCGTAAAGTCGCTCACCGTGCTGAAGATGCCCAGCGCTGCAGGCATCGGTAACGACAAGTGCTTCAGCTTGACCGCAACCTGAGCTGTGATCGTGGCTCCTGCAGATGTGCCATAGATGACGATGTGATCCGGCCTGTACGTTTTCAGCAACTCCTTGTAGACAGCGATTGCATCATCAACGCCCGCCGGGAATGGATTCTCCGGAGCCAGCCGGTACAGCACCGCGACCACCTTGATTCCGGTGTAGCTCGCAATCGGAATCGACTCCGTGTACGAGCCCGAGTCGCCGTTGAACCCGCCTCCATGCAGATTGATCAGCACCTTGTCGCGATTGGCCGCCGACATCCCCTCCGGCGTCACCACATGCACCGGCACGCCCGCGATCTTCGTCTCCTCAATCTTCGTCGGACAGATCCTGCTCCACTCCGCTCG
>DATNGO010000114.1:0-8724 GCA_035605855.1 Acidobacteriaceae bacterium
CCATCCTCGATCGACACGATCGGATACTGCCGCACCCAGTTCGCCCAGTAGTCGGCCATCTGGTCGGAGGTCTTCTCGCTCTTGTCCGACTTCTTGAAGATGTAGCGCCCGGCAGCCTTGTCGTAGAACTCGCTCGACGCCGGATCCAGCGCAATCGCAATCTGCTCGCCGGCCTTGTAGCCCGCCAGCTCAATCGCCTCGAGGATCACTTCGATCGCCTCAAGGTTCGACTTCAGACTCGGCGCAAATCCGCCCTCGTCGCCGACAGCCGTGTTGTAACCCTTCTTCTTCAACACGCCCTTCAGCGTGTGAAAGACCTCGGTGCCCCAGCGCAGCGCGTCGCTGAACGTCTCCGCGCCCACCGGCATCACCATGAACTCCTGGAAGTCCACGTTATTGTCGGCGTGCGCTCCGCCGTTCAGGATGTTCATCATCGGCGTCGGCAACACGCACGCGTTCACGCCGCCGAGATAGCGGTACAGCGGCACGCCGAGCGACTCCGCCGCGGCGCGCGCGCAGGCCATCGAGACAGCAAGAATCGCATTCGCACCCAGCTTGCCCTTGTTCTCCGTGCCGTCCAGCGAAATCATCGTTGCGTCGATCAGTCGCTGGTTGCTCGCGTCCATGCCCGCGAGTTCCGGAGCAATCACGCTCTCGACGTTCTCGACCGCGTTCATCACGCCCTTGCCCAGGTAGTGCGACTTGTCGCCGTCGCGCAGCTCCACCGCCTCATGCTCGCCGGTTGAAGCTCCACTGGGCACCGCAGCACGTCCGCGCGTTCCGTCCTCCAGAACCACATCTGCTTCCACGGTTGGGTTTCCGCGGCTGTCCAGAATCTCGCGCGCATGAATCGATGCAATCTCAGTCATTGAATTTCTCTGTCTCTCTTTCGTTCTTAATCTCTTCTTTGTCCGGCGCACGATGCTGTGCCGCAGCCGGTCGACCAATGCGGGGCGGTTGTCCACCGCAATCGGCGAGCCGGTCACCGCTCCAATCGTGTCAACCCATTCAGCCATGCGGAGCCGTTGCCCACCGCGCCAATTCTAACAAGCAATGGTGAACTCATGCCGAACGCGCGGCCGTCGCGGCTCGCGGCCTGCGCCCCTCGTCGCGTTCGTGCGCCATCACCGGCATAATCAGCCGCACCTGCGTTCCGCGTCCCGGACGGCTTACCATCTCGACGACCGCATCATCGCCGTACAGCACCTGCATGCGTTCGCGCACGTTGCGCAAGCCAATGCCGGAGCCCTCGCGCACCAGCCCGCTGACCGGCTCCGTCACCGAGCGCCCCGGCTCCACGCCCACACCGTCATCCTCCACCTCGATCACCAGGCGTTCACCCTCCAGCCGGCTGCGCAGCGTTACGGTCCCTCCACTGATGCGGGGCTCCAGTCCGTGCTTGATGCTGTTCTCGATCAGCGGCTGCAACAGCATGCTCGGCACGACAAACTCCAGCGTCTCCTCGGCAATCTCTTTCACGACGCGCAGCTTCTCGCCAAACCGCACTACCTCGATATCCACGTAATCGTCGGTGAACGCGAGTTCCTCACCCAGCGGCACAAACGCCTCGCGCTCCCGCAACAGCGCGCGCAGAATGTTGCCGAGCTTCACAATCAACTCACGCGCCAGGTCCGGCCGCGACCGCACCAGCGACGCAATCGAGTTCAGCGTGTTGAACAGAAAGTGGGGATTGATCTGCCGCTGCAGCGCGTCGAGCCGTGCCTCCAACAGCAGCCGGCCCTGCTCTTCGAGCTTGTGCTCAATGCGCACCGCGTTCCAGATCTTCAGCGGAATCCCCACGACCACCGGAGCGCACGCACAGATTGCAAGCTCAATCAACCATCGCCGCGAGTACAACTCGAAGTAACGGGTGGAGTAGAACTTCGAGATCAGGCTCGCCGTCAGTTGCACCACCATGATCAGGACGAGGAGAAAAATCTGCCGGTCCAGGTGCGGGAACCTCACCGTCCGCCGAATCCATCGATAGATGCTCAGGTCGATCAGCGGCGAAAACGACCACACGTCCTCCTCATCCACGAACTCTCTGAAGGTGCTGAAGACCGCAGCCACGCACAAATTCACGGCCAGGGCGAAGTACTCCCGGTGCAACACCGCGGGCAGCGCCAGCACGGCAGCGCCAACAAACGCCGCCGCCGGCCCGAACAGCAGACCGAGCAGCACGGTTCCTTCAAACGAGAGATCCGCTGCAAGGAAATTCGGGACACGAACGCGCACCAGCACGCCCAGCGTCAGCGGAACGCAGATCCACGCCACCAGCGCAATCGTTTCGGTGCGGGTACGTTCGGCGCCGCGCAACAGCAGCCGTTTGAAGCGGGTCGATCTCGCCAGGGAGCTTGCCACTGCGGCCGCCACGCCCAGCTTCACCAGCAGCGTGATCAGAATAAGATTGTCGCTCGCGCGCACGCCTCTACTCTACGCTTTGCGCGCTGGCTGAATCCTCAGTGCATGCGAGCGAATCTATAATGTCTATATGCCGCTCGTCAGTGTTTCCAAGGTTGCCGACGCCGATTTCCCAACGCGCTGGGGGCACTTCCGCATTCTCGGCTTCGAAGGGCTTACGCAGCCGGGCGAGGCTGACCGCCAGCCCGTCGAAAGCGCCGTCGCCCTCGTCATGGGCGACATCCACGCACGGCCGCCGATCATCCGTATTCACTCGCAGTGCACTACCGGCGACGTCTTTCACTCCTTGCGCTGCGACTGCCACGACCAGCTTCACCTCGCCCTCGCGCGTATCGCCGAAGAAGGCGCCGGCATCCTGCTCTACGAGCAGCAGGAGGGCCGCGGCATCGGCCTCATGGCCAAGCTTCGCGCCTACGAATTGCAGGACCAGGGCCTCGACACCATCGAGGCCAACCTCGAGCTCGGCTTCCAGGCCGACTGCCGCAACTTCGAGCTCCCCGCCGCCATCCTCAATGAGCTCGGCGTCAATCAGGTCCGCCTTCTCACCAACAATCCGGAGAAGGTCGCTGCGCTCGAGGCCTCAGGCATCAAGGTCGTCGAACGCCTCTCGGCCGAGATCCCCGTCGAGCCCACCTTCGAGCGTTACCTCGAAACCAAGCGCGACAAGATGGGCCACCTGGTCGGCTGATTCCCGTCGGCTAACTGTCTCCATAGACAGGTACGGCCGCGCCGTGCACCACCTTCGCCGCGTCGCTCGCCAGAAACAGGATCACCGTCGCGATGTCCTCCGGCTTCGGCCACACATCGAACTTCGCCTTCGGCATCGCCTCGCGGTTGGCCTTGGTGTCGATGATGCTCGGCAGCACCGAGTTCACCCGCACTCCGGTGCCGCGCGTATCCGCCGCCAGCGAATCCATCAGCGCCAGCGACGCGGCCTTCGACGCAGCGTACGCCGAAGCTCCAGCGCCATGATCCACAGCGGCCTTCGCGGACACATTCACCACTGCGCCGCTTCCGCGCTTCAGCATCCCCGGCACCACCGCTCGAGCCAGCAGATACCCCGTGCGCAGATTGAGATTCAACATGCGATCGAAGTCCGCCGGCGCGAGCTTCCACAGTTCCACGCCGCCGACATAACCACCCACCGTGTTCACCAGCACATCGATCCGGCCGATCTCGTCCACGAGCTTCGCAACAGCAGCCTCATCCAACACATCCACCGTCCGCCCGATCAACTGCGACTCTCGTCCCGCCGCCGCGCGCCGCAGCTCCGCAAACTCCTTCTCACTTCGGTACGGAACGACAACCTTCGCTCCCTCCTCCAGAAACGCCAGCGACACCGCGCGCCCCAATCCGCCCGTCCCGCCGGCGACCAGCGCCACCTTGCCCGCAAAATCGATCTTCATCGCTGCTCCTCCCTCGCTGTCACAAGCTTTGCCGTCGTCACAGCCTGTCCCACATGCCGCGATGTGTGCTCCGCGCAATGAATCAGCAGCCCCCCAACGGTCGTCGGCAACTGCCTGCGCCCCACGCCGCGAAACTCCTCGTAGCTCCCCGGCGCAAACCCACGCACGCGTTCCTTCGCGCTCGCGATGCCGTCGCGAAACTCCCGCAACACCTGCGCAGCCGTGGCCGGGTCCATCTCCGTTTTCAGCGCGCGCATCTGCGCCTCGTCGAGCATCCGGTTCTCGGCATACGTCAGCAGCCTGTCCAGCGAACGTACAATATGCCGCAGATGAAATGCCAGGGACGCAACCTCACCTGGCCGCAGCATCATCTCTGCGTCGCTCAATCCGCCACACCACTTCGCGACATCCTCCTCCGCAAGCTCCAACGCATTGATCACTGCCCGCCGCACCACATCCAGATCGCCATGCGTCCCTCGCATCCACGGCTCCGGCAAATTCGATACCTGCTTCTCCATCACAACCCCTTCCGCGCGCGAAACTCCCGCACCACTTCTGCCACATCCCGATGCTCTGACTCGACCGCAAGATTCATCGCACGCATGTCCTCATCGCTCACCCTGCCCGCCAGCCGCTCCATCGCCACGCCAATCTGCGGCCAACGTTTCAGCGAATCCTCCCGCACCAGCGGCACCGCTTCATACGGCGGAAAGTAGCGCCGGTCGTCCACCAGTGCAACAAATCCCTGCGCCTTGATCGCTCCATCCGTCGAGTTCCCCGCCACGATATCCACCTGTCGCGCCTGCAGCGCACGATACAGCAGTCCAAGCTCCATAGTCCGCGGCGGCCCATCAAAGCGCAACCCATACGCCGCACTCAACCCGCGCAGACCGTCCGGCCGCTCCGCAAACTCATACCCCACACCCAATCTCATCGGCGGCTTCACCTTCGCCACATCCGAGATCGTTCTCAACCCCAGCCGCTGCGCTTCATCACCACGCACCACCATCGCAAACGTATCCTCGAACCCCAACCCTGGCCCCACACGCACACCATATCGTTGCTCATACAGCCGAGCTACCTGCTGGTGCACGCACGCCTCATCACATGCGCCCGGTTTCGGCAGTGGCTGCTTCAGAATCGCCGTCAGCGCCGTCCCCGTGTACTCCACATAGCCGTCGATGCGGTCCGAGATCAGCGCCTGCTGACACAGATAACTTCCCGCCAGCCAGAATCTTCGCTCAACTTTCCCTCCACCCGCCGCCTCAATCTCCTGCGCCAGCAATTCTCCCAGCACCACCTGCTCGGTAAAATTCTTCGCCCCAATCACAATGTGCGAGGACCGCGGCGGCGCACACGCCGTCAGCGTAAGCAGTCCCAACAACACGGCCGCAGATTTCACCGCCGCACCACAAGCCGCTTCTCTGCGAACCCCAGCACCCCATCCGCACACAACGCCAGCAACGCCGCAGGAACAGCGCCGGCCAGCACCAGCCCGTTATCGACACTCGCCACGCCGCGAAAGATCAGTTCACCCAGGCCGCCCGCGCCGATCGCCGCCGCAATCGTCGCGACGCCGACGCACGTCACCGTAGCCGTGCGCAGCCCTGCGAGAATCACGCTGGCCGCCATCGGCAGCTCCACTTTGCGCAGCCGTTGCCACCCCGTCATCCCCAGGGCGTTCGCCACGTCGATCACTGCGGGATCGACGCTGTTAATCCCCGCATAGGTATTGCGCAGAATCGGCAGCAGCGCGTACGCCGTCAGCGCCACAATCGCCAGCCGAGCCGCACGCTCGCCCAGAAACGGCACCGGCAGCAACAGTCCAAACATCGCCAGGCTCGGAATCGTCTGCAGCACATTTGCCACTCCGATCACCGGCCTTGCCAGCGCCTGCCTGCGCGTCAGCAACACGCCCAGCGGCAGCCCGATCGCGCACGCGAACAGCATCGCGCTCGCCGTCAGCCACACGTGCTCAAACGTCAGCCGCGCGATCTCGGCGCCGTGCTGCACGAAGAATGAGTTCACACCGTTACCTCGCGATGCGTCGCAGCGACGTAAGCCCGCATTGCCTCGTTCGATGACTTCCGCACCTCATCGCTGGCGAGATCCGCAACCACCGCACCGCCCTCCAGCAACACCAGTCTGTTGGCCAGGTACAGCGCCTCCTCGAGATCATGCGTCACGATCAGCGTGGTCACACCCGTCCGTCGCAGCAGTTCGCGCAGCATCGTCTGCATCTCCGCGCGCGTCAGCGGGTCCAGCGCTCCGAATGGCTCATCCATCAACATCACCTTTGGTTCATTCGCCAGCGCACGGGCCACACCCACGCGCTGCCGCTGGCCTCCGCTCAACTGCCACGGATACCTCCGCGCCGCATCCTCTGGCAGCCCCACCATCCGCAACATCTCCGCCGCCCGCGCGCGAATCTCCTCACGCGACTTTCCTGCAAGCTCCAGCGCCATCCCCACATTGCGCTCGACCGTCATCTGCGGAAACAGCCCGGTCTCCTGGATCACATACCCGATCCCTCGCCGCAGCGCGATCACATCCTCCGCCGCAACGTCGCGCCCATCCACCAGCACGCGCCCACCCGTCGGCCGCACCAGCGCGTTCACCGTGCGCAGCAGCGTCGTCTTGCCGGAACCGCTCCGGCCCAGCAGCGCCGTCGTCGTTCCCTGCTCCACGTGCAGCGAAACCCCACGCAAAATCCGACGGCCACCCACCGTGAAGCTCACATCCGCGAACTCCACCCCATGAGTGGCCATCGATCTCCTGCGCTACTTTCCAGCAGCTCCGCTGTTTTTTTTATCCAGTTTCTGCTATTTCTCTATCCCTCGACCGGCGTCTCCGCCTCGCCTTCAGCGCTCACACCGGAAGCGGCGGACTGGGCTCCCTTCACCCGCACCACCGTAATCTTGTCGAAGCCTTCCTTGAAGGCCGGCGGCCGCAGCCTCTCCGCCATCTTGTGCATCACGTCGTCCGACACCTGGCGCTCGCGCTTCGCATTCCGCTCCAGGCACACCGCCAGTGGCACGTCGAAAAACACGGCCTGCACCTCATAGCCAAAGCTCTTTGCCATCTTGATCCACTGGCGCCGTTCATGCGGACTCAGGTTCGTAGCGTCCACATAGTTCCACGGCATCTTGGCAATCAGCCGGGCACGCAGCAGGCTCCGCAGCGTCGAGAACACCAGCCCCTGGTACCTCTGGTCGGTGATGTCGTCGAACAGGATCGACCGCAGCATGTCGCTCGACAACGGCGTCACGCCCCGGCGTTTATACCAGGTTGTCTTGCCCGAACCCGGCAGTCCGATCGTCAGCACCACATACCCGCGCGGCGATCTCGCCGGCACAGCCACAGGCTCGGCTGGCGGCGTCGCCAGCGACTCCGGTTGCGTCTCCACCTCAACCCGTTGCGGCTCTGCCGCGGCCTCGCTGCTCTGCTGAACCGGCTCTGCACTGTGCTGAGCGGCATCGCTGCTGCTCCGCGTGGCCTCGCCGGGCTTCAGCCCGTGCATCTCGGCCGCAACATCCGGCTGCGGCTCGGCTTTCGCTGGCTCCGGGTAGGCTGGCCTCAGCGGTGCCGGCTGGTTGGTGGGAATCTCCTGCCCAATCTTGCCTGTGGACTCAGAATCGTTTGGTCCACGCTTAGAACGTCGTCTCATGAATTTCTCGCGCATCCATTCGCGCATACGCTGCTTTTATCACACGCTGCACCGTGCCGCCAAAACAGTGCATTACATCCGCCATCCTTCTCGCCGGTTTGCGGTGCCAACTCTGCTCTGGTAGCCTCAAGTTGGGATTGTTCGGCCTTTTGCCCACAGGCGACCCGTGCTGAGCTCCCACATTCTCTTCGCGAGGTCTAGCACGCAAATGGCAGTAAAGGTAGGAATCAACGGCTTCGGCCGCATCGGGCGCAATATCTTCCGCAGCGCACTCGGCAATAAGGACATCGAATTCGTCGCCGTCAACGACCTCACCACTCCCGCCACCCTTGCGCACCTCCTCAAGTACGATTCCATCCTCGGAAATCTCAAAAACGACGTCTCCCACACGGAGAACTCCATCACCGTCGACGGCAAGACGATCAAGGTCTTCGCCGAGCGCGACCCCGCCAAGCTCGACTGGGCCTCCGTAGGCGCTCAGATCGTCATCGAGTCCACCGGCTTCTTCACCGACGCCCAGAAGGCCAAGGCTCACCTCGGTTCCACCGTCAAGAAGGTCATCATCTCCGCGCCCGCCAGCAATGAAGACCTCACCGTCGTCCTCGGCGTGAACGAAGGCAAGTACGACGCCGCCAAGCACAACGTCATCTCCAACGCGAGCTGCACGACCAACTGCCTCGCGCCCGTCGTCAAGGTCCTGCACGACACCTTCAACATCACCTCCGGCATCATGACCACGATCCACAGCTACACCAACGATCAGGTCATCCTCGACAC
The DNA here is from genome assembly GCA_035605855.1 of Acidobacteriaceae bacterium. Taxonomy (GTDB): domain Bacteria; phylum Acidobacteriota; class Terriglobia; order Terriglobales; family Acidobacteriaceae; genus Granulicella. The sequence goes on from DATNGO010000114.1 coordinate 8,272, forward strand.
GCCGCACAAGGACCTGCGCCGCGCCCGCGCTGCCGCGCTCTCCATGATCCCCAGCTCCACCGGCGCCGCCAAGGCTCTCAAGCTCGTCATCCCGGAAATGGACGGCAAGCTCGACGGCTTCGCCGTCCGCGTCCCGACGCCCAACGTTTCGGTCGTCGACCTCACCTTCGTCACCGAAAAGCCCATCGACGCCAAATCGATCAACGCCGCCCTGAAGGCCGCCGCCGAAGGCCCGCTGAAGGGCATCCTCGGCTACACGGACGAAGAGCTGGTCAGCTCCGACTTCAAGGGCAACCCGCTCTCCTCCATCGTCGATTCCAAGCTGACCAAGGTTGTCGGCCAGAACACTGGCAAGATCATCAGCTGGTACGACAACGAGTGGGGCTACTCCAACCGCGTCCGCGATCTTGTCCTCTTCGTCGCGGAGAAGGGTTTGTAGCGGAAGTTCTCGAT
>DATNGO010000115.1:0-28287 GCA_035605855.1 Acidobacteriaceae bacterium
ACCGGCGCCGGCCCGCTCGTCGTGAACCAGCCGCGGCTGGACTACGGCAACTGTCCTTATCTCGCGCGCCACACCTTCGTGGCGAACTATGTCGTTGACCTTCCCTTTGGCCGCGATCGTCATTGGCTGAAAGAGGGTTGGTTGAGCCAGGTTGCGGGCGGATGGACGTTCTCCGGCGTCACTACCTACGAGACCGGGCCTCCGTTCTCAGTCACCTATGTAGTACCTTCCACCTATCCGGGCTGGCTTGCAGGCCGCGCGAATGTGATTCCCGGCGCGAGAGTGTACACCTATAATCACGCACACTCGCCAACCGCCCAGTGGCTAAACCCGGCGGCGTTCGTTTCACCGGCGCCGGGACAGGTGGGCAACTCACCGCGTGACGGCTATTGGGGACCTGGCTACTGGAACTACGACATGAGTCTGCTCAAGAACTTCTACATCCGCGAGGGACAAGTGCTCTTACTCCGGGCGGACTTCCTGAATGCGTTCAACCATACGAACTGGGATGGTGGAGGTACGTCAATTGGCGGCGTTGCAGCCCCGGTCGTGGCCAACGTGAGCGAAACCCAGTATGGCGGTGCAGCGGTGAACAACTTTGGGAATGTGACGACGGGTGGAGGCAGCCGCATCATTCAGGCGTCGCTGCGCTACACGTTCTAATCCGAGGGGGTGCGGTGACAAGCCGTACCTTGGCGTTTTCCGGACCTTTGACAAGTGAGCAGGTATGAACGTCTTCGCCCCTGAGCAACAAAAACACACAGGAGCACGCGACCGGATGCGCGCTTCAGCTCACGCAACATTCGCGGATAACATCCTCAGCCCCATCTTCGAGTTCAACTGCGCCTACTACTTCGCTCCTCTGCTGGCGGCGCATCGCGCATGGTTGACGATGCTGGCCGAACGCTGCATCGTGGAGCGCACAAAAGCCGCGGCAATCCTGCGTGGTCTGGATGCTGTAGAAGCATCGGGGCCGGACTCAGTGCGGCCTTTCAATCCTGCTGTCGAGTACTACTATCTGCACATGGAGCGCGCCCTGGTGGAGCGCGTGCCGGGTGGGGAAGCGATCGTTGGTGACCTGAACCTGGGGCGCACCCGCCCCGAACCGCTGAGTCGCATGGTGGTCCGTGCAAAGCTGTTGCACGTGCTGTCACTGCTGGTCGAGTTGCGCGAGGCGCTGCTCGCCCGCGCGCTTGCCGAAGCCGACACCGTGATGCCGGGCTATACGCATCTGCAACACGCACAGCCGACGACGCTGGGGCACTACCTTCTGGCGATCCACGATCACCTGGAGCGCGACACCGAGCGGATGCTCGCCGCGCTGGCCGCGACCGACCGCTGCACGCTGGGCTGCGGCGCGATGTCAGGCAGCAGCCTTCCGATCGATCGCGACCGCGTGCGCCAGTTGCTGGGGTTTGCGGAGCTCTGTGAGAACACCATCGACAGCGTCTCGGCGACCGATCATGTGATGGCAGCCGCCTCTGCGCTCGCCAGCGTGATGACGGCAATCGGAAGGCTATGTCAGGATCTTTACATCTGGTCCTCCCAGGAGTTCGCGATGATCGACGTGACGGATGCGTTCTCGTCCCCGAGCAGCCTAATGCCGCAGAAGAAGAATGCGCTTGTGCTCGAGTACCTTCGTTCGCGCACCGCGCGGACGATCGGCTCGCTCGCGAGCGTCTTCACTGTGTCGCACAATGTGGGCTACATGGACACGGAGGAAGTCGAGCTCGAGTGCTACCTTCCGCTGTTCGAGTGCTTCACCAACACGGAGCAATCGCTGCCGCCCATAGCGCAAATCGTACGTGACATGGTGCCCGATCGGGACCTGATGTATGCGCGCGCGGCCGGCGGATTTTCGAGCGTTACGGCGCTGGCGGAGGTCATTCAGAATACGCAGGGCGTGTCGTATCGCGCGGCGCATCGCGTCGTGGCGCGCTCAGTGCTCATCGCGGTCGAAGAAGGAAAGACTGCCAACGAGATCGTCGCGGCGACGGTAAACCGCGCAGCGCAGGAGATGATCGGCCGAACGCTTTCGCTCGACGACGAATCCATCCACGCGTGTCTGAGACCGCGCAGTTTTATAGAGCACCACGCCGGCCTGGGCGCGACGGCCCCCGATGAGGTCCGACGCATGGGAACGGAGCGACAGCGGCGTCTTTGCGCTGACCGTGAAAATGTTCAGGTAAGACATCGTGCGGTGTGCAACGCAGAAGCCATGCTCGCCAAAGCGGTGGCGGAGATCACGGCTGCATGAACGGAGTCAAGAGCCGCATTGCGCTGACGACCTCCGACCTCGTGATGATCGGTGGATACCTGGTTCTGGTGCTGCTGGTGGGTCTCTACTACCGGAGGCGCATGCATTCTGCGGAAGACTACTTCGCAGGTGGCCATGGCGTTCCGTGGTGGTTGGCGGGCGTTTCACATTACATGTCGAGTGCAAGCGCGCTGGCGTTCGTTTCGTACTCTCAGATTGGCTACACCTATGGTTTTACGGCAATCAGCCTCATCTGGGTCTCGGTGCCCGGCTGCCTTGCGGGAGCGCTCATCTTTGCACGGCAGTGGAGACGCGCTCACGTGGTCACGCCGGTGCAGTTCATGGAGCAGCGCTTCAACCCGTTTGTGAGGCAGTTGCTCGCATGGGCTGGCATTCCCATGAAGGTAGCGGAGGATGGACTGAAGCTGTTCGCGACGAGCACATTCCTGGCCGTGGGCCTGGGAATTTCTGTTACATGGGCGGTCATCATCTGTGGCGTGATCACCATCGTCTACACGTTCCTCGGCGGCGTGTGGGCGCTGATGGTGACCGATTACATCCAATTCCTGATGAAGACGATTGCGCTGCTTCTGCTGGTACCGCTCGCCGTGTGGGCGGCTGGCGGCATGCATCATGCGATTACGTCGATGCCGCCAGGATTCCTGCGCGTCACTAACGGGCCCTATAACTGGCTTTATCTTGCCGGCTGGGCCGTGATGCTCACAATCACACTGAACGGCTCGTGGTCATTGGCACAAAAATTCTATTCGGTGAGGAACGAGCGCGAAGCCTCTAAGGCCGCCTACTTCTCAGCCTTCCTGCATCTGATTGGCGGCCCTGTAATGATCCTGCCGGCGATCCTCGCTCGAGGTTTTCTGCCAGACCTCATTGCCCAACATAAGACGGCCGACGTCTACATTCTGTTGGTACTCAAGCTGCTGCCAGCCGGCATGGTGGGCATCATCGTCGCTGCTATGCTTTCGGCGACGATGGCGACCGTCAGTTCGGACTTCAGCGCCATCGCCAGTGTGCTAACGAAGGACGTCTATCAGCGCCTGATTCGTCCCGATGCTACCGAGAAGCGCATGGTGAACATTGGTCGCGCAATTACACTGCTGGTCGGTGGCACTTCGCTTGGAATCGGACTGTACATCGCGCGCGGCGGCGACCAGTCGCTCTTCCATCTCATGGTCCTGCTGGCGAGCGCCTTCATCGCTCCATCCTTCGTTCCACTGATGGCGGCGCTCGTGTCGAAAAAGCTGAACTGGCAGGGCGTTGTGATTGGCTACTTCCTTGGCCTGGCAACGGGGCTCACGCTGCTCGGCATGCGATCGTGGTACTTCCCGAACGGTCACTGGCAGTGGATGGCACAAAATTATGACGGTGCGGCGGTGCTCATCAACACCGGAGTCACCATCCTCGGAATGGCTGTCGGTACGAAGCTCTTCGGCACCAAGCGCACCGAAGAAGCGAAGTACGAGCAGATATTCGCGCATGGTGGCGTAGCCACTGCCTATGTGGCTGGGCAGAAGCTGGAACAGGCGAAGGTAATTGCTTATGCGAGCGCCGGGGTAGGGGCGCTGTTGGGCATTGCGGGCCTGCTCGCAGCTTCTCGTAGAGCGCGACTCATCGATCTAGCTATCGGTGCGGCGTTGATTGCGCTGGGCTTGTATCGCGTGTCGCGCGCAAAGCGATCCGCCCTAGCGGAAGAGCACTCGCTAAAGCGCGTCCACGCACCGTGACTGACTGTATAGCGCAAGTGGCGTCGGCACTCGAGCGTCTGTCGTTAGCTCTTCGACCAACTTAGGATGTCCTCGTCCGGTTGCTTGACCGGCACGGTCTGGCCGTCGCGTGCGAGCGACTCGTGGATGGCCTCGAGTGCTGCGGTGACCTGCCTCCCATCGAAGCCAGATACCTTCGGCGTCTGGTCCTTGAGGATCGCGTAGGCGAAGTCTTCAAGGCATGAAGGGAACGCTCCGCGCATGCGGCCGAAGATCTCCGCAACGAGGAAGTTCTTCGGATAGCTGAAAGACTTCTCCGTGCTTACCTCCAGCGATTCGCGCTTGCGGTCGAGCAGCACCGTACCGGCCGAGCCAACGAGTTGGATGTAGGAGTCGACGTTGGTAGGAAACGTATTCGGATAGATCCAGCCGGATTCGAACGTAACGAACGCGCCGTTGGCGAACTTCACCTGCGCCTGGATCATGTCGTACGTCGGTACGCCCAGGGCCTGCAGAAACTCCTTGCGACCATAGGCGCGCGCCTCCACCGGCTCGCTGCCAAGAAACCAGCGCACGAGATCGATGTCGTGCGAGGAAAGCAGCCACGCACAGGTTGTCTCACCTGCCCAGCGGATGTTCTTGGTGGAGACGATGATGGTATCGTTCTTCCGCGCGTAGCCTGTAATGGGCACACCAATCTCACCCGACGAGATCGTTTTGTGCGCCGTATGGTAGGCCGAAAGCCAGCGATGGTTGAACGCCACCTGGATCTTGCGGTTCTTCTGGTGCGCCAGGCGCAGCAGGATGTCTGCTTGCTTGACGTTCGTCGTGAATGGCTTCTCGACGAAGACGTGACGGCCGCTCTCGAGCGCGGCGTGCGCGAACTCGAAGTGCCAATTGTCAGGCGTGGCAACGACGATCGCATCAATGTCGCTCCGCTCGAGCATTTTGCGGTAGTCGACATAACCGGGCAAGCCGAATTCCGCAGAGACCTGATCGACGACCTCCTGGCGGCGCGCGCTGAACGCGACGACCCGCGTCAGGTGGCTCTCCATGAACACGCGCATCGCTAGCCGCGCCATCTTGCCCATACCGATAATGCCGATTCGAACTTCGTCCATAATGGACACCTTTCCATTTGGTTGGTTGTGCAGCGCTTGCTGCGATGCGAGCGCTATTCAGGATTCTCCGAGGAGCCGCAAAAAGTTATAGCGCAGGATCTTCTCTTTGTCGCCGTCGCAGATGTCCGCGGTGAAAACGTCGGCCAACGTTCCGGCCGGGTCGAGGGCCGGCATGTCAGACCCGTATACGATGCGCTCGGCTCCCAATCGGCTCACACAGCGCTCCAGCATTGTGCGGTTGCGCTGTGAGCCGGAGAGTTCAAGGTAGAGGTTCGGCGCAGCGGCAGCTGCCTCCTGTGCCTGTTCGTAGCCTCGCCAGGTCACGCCTGAATGTCCAAGAAGAATGTTGGCGCGCGGGTGCGCCTTCGCGATCGCCGGGAACATCAATGGACCACACATCGCATGCGAATCCCATGTGTGTACCAACACAACCGCACCCGTCTGGTTCGCGTAGTCCCAAACCGCATTGTACTTTGGACTATTCACGGGGCACTGGTGCGCTCCCGGATGCACCTTGATAAGTGGAGGATCGTGGAAGTGTGACCAGCGCTCAAGCTCGCGCACAGCCTCGCCTGGCACGTGCGGATTAACGGTGATGTAACCGCGGAAGCGCTTGCCATGTTTGCGAAGTACGTCGTCCACTTCGACGTTGCCGCTGGGCGCATCGTTCCAGCATGCGAGCGACGCCGTGACAGCGAGCGCTTCAATGTTTAGCGCGTCCATCACTTCGAGCATCTGTTTGGGCTCAGTCTTGTACGGAAAACGTACGCGGAGGCGCAGATGTCCGTGCGCATCGAGGACGGGGATCGGCGAACGCATCATTTCGCGCCTCCCGCCGTCGCTGCGTCGAGCAGGCGGCGAAGATTGCCGCCTGCGATAGCCAGGCGTGCGTTGTCGCTGATACGCGCGGAGGCAAGCACGCCGAGCGACGTAGCGGCCGTGAACAGCGGCAGCCGGCTGCCGTAGAGCAGGCGGTCAGGCCCCCAGCGATCGACAAGGTTCTCGAGCTGCCGGTAGGCGAGGTAGGTTGCGCTCTCAAAGTGGAGCGAAGGGAAGCGCCGCAGCAGCGGCTGTATGTAATGGTCGAAGCGATAGCCGATGTCCAGCAACACCAGTGGAAGCTGCGGGAAGTTTTCGAGCACGGTGACGAGTGACTCCCACTCGAGGTCCTCGCGTGCAATCAAAGTGACGATCCTATACTGTGCAAGGTAGTCGAGCAGCTCACCGGCGCACCAGGGTGTGACGGTCCAGCTATGGTTCAGATTGCGTGGCATCAGGCGAACGGCAGATGGTTGTCGCCCGGCGAGCTGTGCAATCGATTCTGTATCGGGCAGCGGAGTCCATGCGGGAATCAGGCGCTCTTCGTGGATGACAGCAAGCTTTTCGTTGCCGACGTTCGCGTCGTACTCGAGGCCAGTCCAGTGCGCCGTGACGGCACTCTTAATGTAGAAGCGAGACATCTCCGTCAGCAGCGCTGGTGCATCCATGCCAAGCTGTCCGTTCGGGCCGGATGGGCCGACGCGCACGTTGACGTCCCAAACGTTCCAGTCAGCGGCTTCGCCGAAGATGCTTTCAATACTGAATGGAGACATGGTGCTCCTCTCCACCCGCGAGCGTCACAGCAAGCATCCTGCCGCGAAAGCGAACAGGCATTGCTTTGCCGTCGACAGTGACCGATTTGGGCGCATTGTCGGTCGCAACATCTAAGGTGGTGTCCTTTCCGGCAAATACGTGAATCTCGAGCGCTGTTGCGCTGCGCTGCCAGACGATATCTAGCGGAGCGTCGGCTAATAGTAGGGCGCGCCCGTCCTGCTGAACATTCCTGGCACCAAGAGCGAGATTTACGTTACCGGCGTTCTGCGCGAGTGCTTCGCCTTCGGTCGAAAGCGGGCCAAGTACGAGCACGCCCGGGTGCGATCGAAAGACGATTCGGGGCGATTCGTCTGCGGCTCCCGCGGCGAAGCCAATGCTGTTGGCTGAGATGAGTGTCTTCAACGTGCTCTGTGGTGTGGCAATGCCGCGCAGGAATCTCATGCCCGCAAGAAACTGCGTGGCGGCGGTCTTCCCGGACGTGAGCACGATCTCCTGCCGGGGCTCGATATGCTGATGATCGAGGTCTGTGAAGAGCGCCGCCTGGGTTGGGACCGTTGCGATCGTCCACGCGGTGTTGTCCCCTGCAGCAGCGATCGACGCCGCAGCAGTTTTGGTCTGGAAGACCGCTGATGCACCGTTTATGCCGACCTTCGAGTCAGCGGGCGCATGCAGAAGAAACGAGAACGTGTGCGGCGTAGAGGAGCTGACGCGATCACGCACAATCAGTAGATCCGGCTTGAGGAAGAGGAACTCGCGCTCGTAGTGCCCGAGCGTTCCGTCATATGCGGAGGTGAGGTCGGCTGCGAGATAGTCGATGCTTCCAGCGAGAACATGTGATGTGAAATGCGGTGTGGCGAAGCCGGGCCAGTACCGGCTTGCGATCGCCGTCTGGCTGAAGGCGTTGCCGTCCACAAGCAGGGTGTTGTGCGCCGCCGCCTGTGTAAAGTAGTCCGGATAGCGGGGGTCGGTGTAGTAGTTTGCGTAGCCGGCTTCGTCGATGAGCCGTGTTCCGAAGGCCTCGACCTGAAAGCTGCCTTCATCCGCGTGCTGATGGTTGAACCATGGACCCGCGCGCAGGGAGATGACGGTTGCGCCGTCGCCCCATCCACTGCGCAGCGCAGCACTCCCACGCACAGGAAAGATCCGCGAATCGGGAGGCGGTGTGTGCGAGGATGCCGGCTCTGAGCAACACACCAAGTCGATGGGGCCGAGGCGTTCCTCGAGAAGGTGTCCGTTATGGCCAGTCTCGATGCCCTGCGTCAAGTCGAGGTTTGTGCCCTTGTCATACAGCGCGCGCAGCTCGGGAATGCCTGTGGTTGCCGCGCCCCATGCGAAGCCGGGTAGGCCGGTGAGGTGTCCGTTGAAGTCACCCGTATCAAGCTGCAGCCCCTGTCGCGCGGTGACATAGTAGGGCCACCAGAATCCATTGATCATGCGCTCGGCGCCGGCGGGATGAATTCCGAGCGCGTTGAGCGAACTCATGCCCCAACTCATGCCCTGCATCGCGAAGTTCTCGTAACCGTAGGGTTCGGATTCGCTGCCATCGCCGGGGAAGAGCCCTTGCAGAAGCTCCTGATAGGCGAACTGCAGTTTGGCGAGTGCGGGAGCTTCACGCTCGCGCCAGCCGGGCGTGTCGCCGGCGATGGCGACGGCCGCTTCAATTGCACCGCCGACGGAGTTCGCCATCCAGTTGCTTGCGGCGATAGGGTCGCGGTTGTAGGAGAAGTACTCCTCGACGGTCGGGTGAATCACAAGCTTCCAGAATGCGTCGGCGGTGTTCTGCTTCTCCTGTGGGGAAAGCTCGGGCGCGATGAGATCGTAGCCGAATGCGACGCGTTGGGCGGCGACACCAACCTCGTAGTAGGTGGAGAGGCCGTGATGCTGGAAGCGCGGTGGTACCCACGTCGGCCACCTGACCATCGCAGCCAGCGCCTTGCGTGCGGCATCCAGCGCGGTCCTGTTCCCGTTCAGGCGATAGTCGAGCGCGTTGTAGGCAATCGTGTCAGCATAGTTTTCAACCAGCTCCATGTAGGGCTTGAGCTGACCGGGTTCAGTGGGGCCGATGCCGCGGCCGGACGGCATGAGTGCGATGTTCTCGCCTGCTGCAGGATCGAACGCAATTTTGGCGGCCAGCGTTTCGGCATGGTGATGGATTTGTCCCCGCAGATCGGCATACCGGGAATCGCTGCGCAACTCCTCGAGCCTTGCCTGCGAGAGCAGCACGCGAGGGTGTGGCGGAATCTGACCAAGCACAAGGAGGCGAAAGCTGGTTCGCGCCGGGCCTGCGGCGATCTCGGCCCTCCAAAGGCCGGGCTGCGCGCTCGCACTGAGAGCCAGGGAAGCCGTGGCTGTACCTGCGGGAAGGTTCCGCGACTCCGAGATTGCACCGGCGGGATCGTAGAGCGTGATGATGGCGGGCAGGGAATCCGATGCGCGTTCGATCGGAAGGGATCCGCCAGGCGCAAGCGTGATCTGTGCGACGTGTGAGCCGTCCACCGTGGTATCCAATTTCGGAGCTGCAAGAGCGACCTCCGGCGTGCGCTGTGCCTGGAGGTCAAAACGCTCAAGTACCCACTGCGACTCGGAGTAGGCCGGTGGATGCTCGAGCTTTCCACGCAGGATGATCGCGACGATGGGCGTGGTGGTTGGAAGATGAAGCTGCGCACCCGTGATGACAACCGTATGTTCGCCGTTACCAGCAACGAGTGGCGCTGCGAAATGATGGCCATCGGCGGCGACGAGCATCAGTTCGGGATGCGCGAGTGTTGCGGTTAGATCAAGACGATAATGCAGCTCAATCCGACTTCCTGCGTCAGCGGTGAAACGGAGCGGGCGGATGAAACCGAACCACGGGTCGGGCTCGCCGTGGGAGATGAAGTTGTGGCGCAACGCGGCCGAGTCGCCGAGGCGCACCGTGTACAGGGTGGGGTCGTAACCGATGTCCTGTGCGAGGGGAAAGCTCATCCAGCCAGAGAAGCCGCCGCTCCAATCCGCTCGAAATACCCAGGGCGCCAGCGAATGCGCATCGTCGTGCGTCGTGGCGCCGGCAGGCAACGTCGCAAGGGCAAGGCCCGCGAGGAGGGCCACAGTGCGTTGAGGCATTCTCGTTCGCATGGTCACCTTTGGTTTGTGCGAGAGAGACTCTGTGCAATAGGTAGAACAGTCAGACGATATATTAAACGGAGCTCCTCACTCGAGTCAATGACGCATGGTCTCGAGGCGCAGGAGGGTAAGCATCAAATGACGCGGATGATGATAGTTCTCGATGCGTTTTCTGAGGCTGGTGAACTGCTCGAAGGTCGCCTGGCGTCCGCTCTGGTACATCCAGATAGGAGATCCGTGCGCGGCGAGAGGGAATCTGTCGCGGACGTACGCGTGCACGCCGGCAAAGAGCTCGGCAGCCCACCGCTCACCCAGGCGATCATAGATATACAGAGCGTCGGTGAGTGTCTCCTCCTGCGCCCAGAGCAGCTTCGCAAGTTCGTATTTGTTCTCATCGACATTGAGCAGAGTGTGGAACATGCCTCTGTACACGGGATCGCGCGCGACCTCGGTATGACGGTGGAACCGCTCGGCAACGGTGCGAAACATCGCATCGTCGCGCTGTCTTGTCGCCTCGTCGAGCAGCATCCAGGTCATCTCCAGGGTGTTGCCCAGATTGACGAGCTGATCGTACGGCGCGGGGGGAAGGGAAGCGTCATGCAGCAGCAACTCATTGTTAAGTTGATAGCGTTGGTTGAAGTGGCGCTCCAGCACGATCGAGGCGCAGCGTCTTGCGAACCGATCGAAATAGGGATCGTGATCGGCGGCGAGAATCTGCGCTGCCGACCGCAGCATGATCATGGCGCTGCCCATAATGCGCGGGCCTGGAAGCGGCGGAGCGTCTAGGCCGAAATAGGTACGGCCGACGGTCGGGTTGTAGTCCACCCGGTTGTAGGCGTCGATGCACTTGCGCAGCAGTTGCTTTGCGCGGTCTAAGTACTCCTGTTTATTCGTCGCCTGCGCATACGCCGCAAAGCCCTCGGCTATCCCCACGTCGGTGGGGATCAGCTTACCCGGAGACCCGGCAGGGGAGCCGTCTCGGTGGATCCTTGTGCACCAGAAGGTGTCGTCCGCCGGCTGCGACTTTGTCAGCAACTCCGCGCTGCGTCGCGCCACCTCGAGATAACGCGAATCGTGCCCGAAGCGCAGATACAGCGTGGAGTACACCCACATGCCGCGACCTTCGAACAGCGGCTCTTTTTCATAGTCCACGTGCCTGCCGTCGAAGTCCGTATTGCAGAGAAAACCGCCGTATTCCGGGTCGATCACGTGCTGGTCCATGAAGGGAAGCCAGTCGACGAACAGGTCTCGGCGGTACATCGCGCGAAGCTCAGCAACCGAATGGCCGAGCGACGGACGCTTCTGCGCATTGCTGGGCTGAGCTCCCGTACCTATGCCTGCCGCAAGGGCAGGCGCCAGCGGAGCGGCCCCGACTGCAGCGGCGCGAAGCAGGAACTTCCGTCTCTCCATCGTTCAGAACCACCTCAACGACACGTTGCCGCTGCGACGCTGTTAGGCGACGGGTTTCTGTGAAGACTACCCTACCGCTTCCGGAACCGATAGACATGCACCTCATCGGGTCCGAACCAGTCAGTGAACTCGCCGCTCACGACCTGCACGTGGCGTGGCGCTTCGAAAAGCACTTCTCCATCCGTGAGGCCGGCGGGCAGGCCGGAGAAGCTCACCTGCACGGTGTCACCCTCGCGCCTGGCGGCAAGCAGATAGATGTAATCGCCGGCTTCTCGCACCACGTATTCCAGCCCAGGGCCGCCACTGGACTTAATCTCGAGAGTTGAGTTCGGCGCGATCAGCGCGGGATAGAGCGGGCTGGAAGGACTCAGTTCGTCCAGCACGGGACGAAGTACGCGGTCATAAAACGTCCAGTTCCAGCCGAGCGCTGCGTCGCGCTCATTGAGGCACGCCGGCAGGGTTCCACCGAAATACAGCAGACCGCGTGCACCGTCGATGATCGCCTGGTAAGACATGTAACGCTCATCGGGAAATGTGGGAAAGCGCAGTGTTTTTCCGGGTTTTGCGACACCACTCCAGCAGATCTGCAGCGTCATCATCACCGGCTTTTTGTAGTCGACAGCCTTGCGCATCTCGAGGGTGTAGTCACCGACAACACTCAGGTTGCGGTTGCCGTTGCCAGAGTGCGTGCCGGGCGGATAACTGACGGGGTAAATGTCGATAGCGCCTACGTCGAAGTACTTCGAATAAGGCTCGAGGTCTTCGGCTGTGCCGCGCGGTGCCTGTGTTACCCACACGGGGTGGTTGGGGTCGGACCGATGCACGAGTTCGTCGAACGCTCGGAGATGATCGGGCGGAACCTTGCCCCACTGCGGCTCGTCGATGCCCTTCCATAGAAAGATCGCAGGATCGTCGCGGTACTTATGGATGACTCGTTGCAACTCCGCGTACTTAGCCGTATCGGAAGGCTGTACCTTCTCGAGGTCGCCGATCCAGATCACGACGTGTTCGCCCTCGCGGTCGGCGGCCTTGATCAGCGTGTCCAGCTCGGCCTCCTTGGCCGGTCCCCATTTGCCCTTGGGGCACTGCCACTGCTGAAAAGTGAAGCCTTCTCGGCTCAGTGCGGCCATGCCGTTGGCACCTGTGGGATCCTTTGCGTCCGCTGCAGGCCCCTGCGTGAAGCCGATGGGGAAGACCGGCTGGCCGTCAGCAAAGATGCGTCCGTCCGGCGCGGTGGTAACGCGTGTCACCGTCGTAAGCGGCGCCTGTGCAAGCGCAAACGCAGGTACCAGCAGCATGATCCATGCGGCGTTCCGGTAAGAGGGCACGATGTGGAGCTCCTTTTCGGGTGGAGGTGGTTGTTCAATAGAAAGAACAATGAAACAATATACTAGTTTCGAGGAAGACTCGTGGTCAATGGAAACCTGTGGTTGCGCATTGCGCGGTCATGGCGGATCGCCTGCGCGACGGGCTGCAGTGCTGCGCTGCTCGTGCCTGCGCACCTTGAAGCCCGCGACTCTCACACGGGACCGTCGCTGGTCTTCGTAGGCACTATGGGCGTGAGTGCGCAAGGCATCTACGCCTATCGCTTCAACCCGACTAACGGGGAAGCGACGTTCCTCGGGCTTGCTGCAGTGACTCCCAACCCATCCTTCCTGGTAGCGAGCCATGATGGCCATTTCCTTTATGCGGTGAACGAGGTTGGTGCCCGCGAGAGGCAGGGTGGCCGTGTGAGTGCATTTCGTATCGCTGCGCAGGGCAAACTGACGCTCATCGATTCCGTAGCTTCGGGCGGCGCAAATCCGTGTGATCTCGCGCTCGACCGAAGCGGTGTGGCGCTGCTGGTTGCTAACTGCAGCGGCGGAAGTGTGGCGCTGCTGCGGGTGCGGCCTGATGGTGGACTGGATGAGCCCGCTGCAGTGGTGCAACATCAGGGTCGGGGTGCCGACCCCACGCGACAGCAACGTCCCTACGCCCATGGCGTCGCCATCACACCTGATAACCATTTCGTTGCCGTGGCGGATTTTGGGCTGGATCAGATTTTCCTGCATCCATTTGACGCCAGCCGGCGCACGCTGCGCGAAGGTACCAGCGCCACGACCGTCATTCCAGGTGGCGCGGTGCGTCACATTGCCTTCACGCCAAACGGCAGATTTCTCTATGGCATTGACGAGGTTGACTCTGCGCTGACCGTCTTTCGGTACGAACGCGGCGCGCTCCGCAAACTGGAAACGCTCTCCGCATTGCCACCCGGTGCGACCGTGAAGCGTGGTGGATCGGAGGTTGCGGTGGACCGCAGTGGCCGTTTTCTTTACGTGTCGATTCGCGGTGACGAGAACAAGATCGCCGTCTATCAACTCAATCAGCGGACGGGCCATCCGATGCCGATCCAGTTTGTGTCAACAGAGGGCATCATGCCACGGCATTTCGCGCTTAGCCCGGACGGCGCGTGGCTTGCAGTCGCAAACGAGAATTCGCACTCCATTGTCTGGATGCGGCGGGACGCGCAGACCGGAAAGCTTACGAGGAATGCACAGGCGGCCGAGCAGGTAAACTCGCCCACATGCATTGTGTTCGTAGACACGCGCCAGCTGTCATCAGGAACGCCCCCTTCTTGACATTGGCCGCTTGGCCAGCTAACTTATCGAATCATCGTTCTGTATATCGAACGGCTGTTTTGTAACGAGCAGATGCTCCGGGAGCAGAAAGGAATCGCTCAGTGACACTCGCGATGCTTGGCGGCTCTGCCGTTCGCACCACGCCGTTTGCGCCCTGGCCGCAGTACGACCACAGTGAAGAAGAAGCGCTGCTGCGCGTGCTGCACAGCCGCTCATGGGGTGGCTATCACGAAAGCGTAAAAGAACTCGAGAAGAGCTTCGCCGCGTACCATGAGGTGCCGCACGCGGTCGCGTGTTCGAACGGCACCATAGCGATTGAAGTGGCGCTGAAAGCCATGGGTATCGGGCCAGGCGATGAGGTCATTGTTCCGCCCTACACGTTCATCGCGTCGGCGAGCGCCATCATGCTCTGCCATGCGTCGCCGGTCTTTGCTGATATCGACTCCGAAACGCTCAATCTCTCCGTCGAGGCTGCCGAGGCTGCAATCACGCCGCGAACGAAAGCGATTGTCGTTGTACACTTCGGCGGCCGTCCGGCGGAAATGGATGCCTTTCAAGCACTGGCGCAGCGTCACGGACTCAAGCTTCTTGAGGACAGCGCTCACGCGCACGGCGCGAAGTGGAAAGGCGTGCCCGTTGGCGGCTGGGGAGACATCTCCACGTTCAGCTTCCAGTCGTTCAAGCTCATCACCGCCGGCGAAGGCGGCATGATCCTGAGCAAGTCCGAAGAGCTGATCGACAAGTGCTGGGCCTACTGCAACCAGGGGCGACGCCGCGACGGTGGATGGTTCGATCACTACACGCTGGGCACCAACTACCGCATCACGGGTTTCCAGTCGGCAGTGCTGTGCGAGCAGCTAAAGAAGATGCCCGCACAGACCGATCTGCGCGCGAAGAACGTCGCGCGTTTCCGCGCGGGTCTGAAGGACATCCCGGGCCTTTCGCTGATGGCCGACGATCCGCGCATTGAGCGCCATCCGTATTACCTGCTCACCCTGCGCTACAACCCCGAGGGTTTCGCTGGGCTTGACCGCGATACGGTGATCCGTGCGCTGCAGGCCGAAGGCATTCCGGCAAAGGCAACCTACCCTGCGCCGCTTTACCGCAACGGTGTGTTTGCGAAGCAGACCGGCTCGCTCTCTCATTGCAGCGGGTGGCGCGCCGCCCAGGATTACCAGTCTCTGTATCTCCCGGAGGCCGAGCGCGTCTGCAAAGATGGAGTCTGGCTCAACCACACGGTCTTCCTGGGCGATGACCACGATGTGGACGACGTGCTCGAAGGCCTCCATAAGGTGCAGACTCTGGCCTCGACCGTGCCCGTGCTTGCAACTGCGGGGAAGTCTTAGGCGCGCAACCTGCTTCGCTGTATATGGGTTGAAAGCTTGGTAGCTGCGGCCGATCGAAACGGGCAGTTACCCAACAGGAGAGCGGACCGTGCCGGAGAGCATGACCCAGTCGCTGTTTCAAGAAGCCGTGGACTGGGACCTATTCGACGTCAACGTGCGGCTTGGCTCCTCCGGGGTGAACGGCCAGCTGGCGCTAGATGCCGACGGTTTGCTCGCGGAAATGGAGCAGTTTCACATCCGCCGCGCGCTGGTCTCGCACTGGGAGACCGAAGAGTACGACGTTGTCCTCGGCAACGAGACGCTCTCGCGCGAGCTCCGCCCACAGATGGTGCCGGTCTGGGGTGCGCTGCCGGACACGAAATCAGTGCAGGAGCTGGCCACGCGCAAACCGGCCGCGGTGCGGCTGACGCCTTCGACAGGTCAGCACAACTTTTCGCTGGCGAGCTGGTGCGCCGGGCCACTGCTCTCATTCCTTGAGGAGAATGCGGTCATTACGTTAATTGCTGTAGCGGACCTTGGCTGGCCCGGGGTCGCTTCACTGCTCGAAAACTTTCCGCGTCTTCCGCTGGTCTTGCTTGAGACTGGTTACCGCGCCGACCGCTACCTCTTCCCGCTGCTCGATCGTTTCCCAACGTTGCAGTTTGACTCCTCTACCTATCTTGCGCATCGCCAGTTGGAAGCTTTTATTCAGACGCGAGGGCCGGAGCGCGTGCTCTTCGGCTCTCGGCTGCCGCTTTACACGCCGGCCTCGGCGCTTGCGGTTCTATCGAGCGCACGCATCAGGAACGACGACCGCCTCGCCGTCGCCGGCGGCAACCTGCGGCGGCTGCTCGCAGCCGCGACGTTTGGAGGCACACGATGAGATCACCCATCGCCATCGCGGACTGCCACGGCCACATCGGCGTTCACCCGGATTTCCCCGCATACAAAGCCGAGCCCGATGAGATGGTTGCGGTGATGGATCACCTCAACATCGAACTGCTCGCCGTCACCTCCACGCTCGCCTGTTATAACGACTGCCCGCGCGGCAACGCAGAGGTCCTGCCGGTGCTCGAGAAGTATCCCGATCGTTTTCTCGGTTACATCACCGTCAACCCAAATCCGCTGGGACAGGCCGTCGCGGAGCTGGAGCGCTGGAAGCACTTTCATCAGCCGCCGCTCATCAAGCTGCATCCGGGCACGCACAAATATCCCGTCACGGGACCGAACTACAAGCCCATCTGGGAGTACGCGCACGCGCACAACGCAATCGTGCTCGTGCACACCTGGGATTCGGACGCGAACTGTGGCCCGCTGCTGTTTCCGAAGATCGCAAACGAGCATCCGGGCGCTCGCATCCTGCTGGGGCACTCGGGTGTGACATGGCGCGGCTACATGCAGGCAATTGAAGCGGCGGAGGCGGCGGAGAATCTCTGGCTTGACCTCTCCGGCTCGCAGAACCATCGCCTCATTCTCGAACACTGTGTGGAGCGGGTGGGCGCCGAGCGCATCCTTTTCGGATCCGACCTTCCGTTCCTCGAGGCCGCAATGACCATCGGCCGCGTATTGACTTCGCGCATCTCCGATGACGCGAAGGAAAAAATTCTTCGTACCAATTTTCTGCGCATGGTGAACAGACTATGAAACTGACGAACATCTTTAATGCTGCCGGCGAGCGAGTGCTCGCACTGGTGGAAGGCGATCGGGTATACGACCTCTCGAAGGCGTCGGGCAATAAGGCGGAGTTTGCCTCACTGGGCAAGTGGTTGCACGGTGGCGAGTCCGCGCGCGCGCAGGCTGACAAGCTGCGCGAACAACTCGCGGGTGACGGTTCGGCAGGCAAGCCATTGAGCGAAGCAAAGCTCGCCCCCATGGTCGACTGCGATGCCCGCATCTTTTGCGTGGGTCTTAACTACGCCGATCACGCGGCGGAGAACAATCTGCCGCCACCGGAGTCGCCAATCTTTTTCACCAAGCTGACACAGGTCGTGGTGCCGCACGGTGCGGATATCCCACTGCCTGCCATCTCGAAGCAGGTTGACTATGAAGCCGAAGTTGCTGTCATTCTAGGCCGCCGCGCCGACCGCGTCAGCGAACGGGAAGCGGAAGCCTGCATCGCGGGGTACAGCATCATGAACGACGTCTCCGCACGCGATCTCCAGCGGCAGGACAAGCAGTGGTTCCGCGGAAAGAGCTGCAACGCGTTCGGCCCGCTTGGTCCCTGGATGGTGACGCTCGACGCCATCCCCGATCCGAAGAATATGGAAGTGACCCTGCGCCATAACGGTCAGGTGCTGCAGCACTCGAATACAAACAATCTGGTGTTTACGCCGGCGGCACTCATCTCCATCCTCTCGCAGACGCTCGTGCTCGAGCCTGGCGACGTGTTGAGCACAGGCACGCCTGCAGGAGTCGGCTTTCATCGCAAACCGCAGATCTTTATGCAGCCTGGCGACCGCGTGGAGATTGAGGTAGAAGGTGTGGGGGTGCTGGAGAACACCTTCGTCGACGAGTCGCCAAAGCAATAATCCATCGCCGCAATCAGCGGCCGATCCTGCTTTCTTTGAAATCTCAGGATTTCTGATTGACAAGCTCGGGCGTTGTTGTGTTTTATATGTAGTGTAGTCGTTCTACCAAATGAACAAGCGCATATTCATCCGCCGATCGAGTGACAACGGCAAGTCTCGGGTGCAGAGCTTCACGATCGAAGCGAGGCCTGAGTTCACTGTGCTGGATGCGCTTTTCACCGTGCAGCACCAGCAAGATCCATCTCTGGCCTTCCGGTGTTCTTGCCGGGTGGGTATGTGCGGCACGTGTGGCGTGCAGGTTAATGGTGTATCGCGACTCGCGTGCAAAACGCGCCTCAGCCAAATCGAAGAGAACGATGTCTTCCTTTCGCCGCTGCCGCATTTCAAGGTCATTCGCGACCTTGTGGTATCGCTTGCGCCGTTCTTCGAGCAATGGAAGAAGGTCCTGCCGCGTCTGCGCCCGCGGGACGCGAACGCAGAAGAGCTAGCCATCATCCCCGCGACCTCGGCCTATGCCGAACACTCAGAGGGAAAGCGCGACTGCCTCACGTGTGGCCTCTGCTTTGCTGCCTGTGGCGTGCTGGCGACCAGCCAGCAGTATCTGGGCCCCGCGGCTGTGAACAAGGCGCTCCTTCGCGTACTCGATCCACGCGACACTGCGAAGTCTGAGCGGCTCGAAGTCGTCAACTGCTCTCGCGACGGAGTCTGGCGTTGTCATACGCAGTTCAACTGCGTGACCGTCTGCCCCAAGGGCATCGACCTCGCGGAAAGCATCGGCTTCTTCAAGCGCAACCTTCTGTTCAAGGGGGGCAGCCTCGACGCATGACGCCGCCGCGCATTCTCTTTCGTACGTACGTGGTGCCGTTGGTCGGCATGACGGCCTTCTGGATACAGCGCGTCACAGGTCTTTTGTTGCTTTTTTATCTATTGCTTCACGTGGAAACCGTGCAGCATCTCAGCGGCGGACAAGCGGCCTTTGATGGCGCCATGGCAACCTTCCACAACCCTTTCTTCCGTCTGCTCGAGATCGGGTTGCTTCTAGTGGTGATCCTGCACGCGCTGAACGGCGTCCGCATCATCATCATCGACGCTGGCGTGCGCAGCAGGCATCACAGAAAGTTGTTCTGGGCGCTGGCCATCGTTGGAGGATTGGCGATCTTCATCGCAGGCGCGCTGCCGATGTTTCTGAACTCGGTGGTGAGGAGGTAGATGCGAATGTCGCGGAACGCGTTCGCGTGGTATATGCAGCGCATCACCGGAGCGCTCCTCGTACCGTTGCTGATCGCGCACTTCTGGGTCGAACACTTCATGTCCCGGGAGTTGCTGCGCGGCGACCTGACCTACACTGCGATCCTTGCGCGCATCTCGAACCCTGCTTGGCAGGCCATCGACATCAGTTTTCTCTTGATCGCGCTCTATCACGGCCTCAACGGCTTCTATAACATCCTGCTCGACTACGGAAAGATTGGCCGGCGCGGTGCGAACGTTGCGCTCACGCTGATCGTGGCCGTCGGCGTGGCGTGGGCTGTCTGGGGCGTGCTGGCGTTTCACAACCTATGAAGATCGAGACCCTCAACACGGACATTCTCATCCTCGGTGCAGGCGGCGCGGGACTGATGGCGGCGCTGCATGCGCAGAAGCATGCGCCCAATCTCGACATCACGGTTGTGGTCAAGGGGCTTCTTGGCCAGAGTGGATGCACGCGCATGGTGCAGGGCGGCTATAACGCGGTGCTCAACCCCGCCGATTCTTTCGAGCGCCATTTCACCGACACCATCCGTGGCGGCGCCTTCCTGAACGACCAGGAACTCGCGTGGTTGCTGGTCACGCAGGCACCGAAGCGTGTCGTCGAGCTCGAAAATCGCGTCGGCTGCATGTTCGACCGCAACACCGACGGCACAGTGCACCAGAAGCCCTTTGCCGGCCAGTCTTTCGACCGCACCGTACACCGCGGCGATCTCACCGGCATCGAAATCATGTCCAACCTGCGCGACTACATCCTCGAGAGCCCAGTTCGCGTGCTCGAGGAAACACGCGGACTCGAACTGCTGAAGGTGGGTGATCGCGTCACCGGTGCGCTGCTCCTCGAAACTCGCACTGGAACATTTGTCGCGGTGACCGCGCGCGCAGTATTGCTCGCCACCGGCGGCGGCGCGCGAATGTACCGCATCTCGTCCCCGTCACTCGAAAAGTCAGGTGACGGTATGGCAATGGCCTGGCGTGCCGGTGCCGCGTTCAGCGACACCGAGATGCTGCAGTTCCATCCGACCGGCCTGCTGGTAGGGAACTCCATCGCGACAGGCGGCCTGCTCGAAGAAGGCCTGCGGGGCGCGGGTGCATGGCTGATCAACGGCCTGGGCGAGCGGTTTATGGAACGCTACGATCCCAAGCTGGAACGAGCCACGCGCGACGTGGTTTCGCGCTCGAGCTACATCGAGATCATGGCCGGCCGCGGTACCCCTCATGGAGGCGTGTGGATCGACGCGCGCCACATGGGGGAAGCGTACCTGCTCGAGAACTTCCCCGGCATGGTGGAGCGCTGCGCCGACAACGGCTTCGATATGCTGCACGATCGTGTCGAGGTTTCGCCGAGCGCCCACTTCCAGATGGGCGGTGTGCACATCGATCTCGAGTGCCGCTCCTCGCTGGAAGGCCTCTTTGCCGCGGGCGAGGACGCTTCGGGCGTGCATGGAGCCAATCGCCTCGGAGGCAATGGCGTCGCGGAGTCGATCGTATTCGGCGCTCACGCCGGCGACGTGATGTCCCAGTCATTGCCGGCGCAAGTGACCACGCAAGTTTCCGCAACGGAGATCCGCGAGATGTGCGAGCACTGGAGTGCGCCGCTGCGCTCGACCAGAGGTGAGCACCCGAACAGCTTGCGCCGCGAGATCGAAAACATGATGTGGGAAAAGGTCGGCCTTGTTCGCAATGGTGCGAACCTGAGCAGCGCTCTCGACGAGCTTGCCACCATCGACGACCGTGCCCAGCGCCAGAGCGCCAATCCGCAGACCACCTTTAACCTCGAGTGGAACGAAGCGCTCGACGTGATAAACATCTGCACGAACGCGCAACTGGTTGCGCGCGGGGCTCTCCTGCGCCAAGAGAGTCGCGGTTCGCACTTCCGCAGCGACTTCCCGAAACCCAACCTGGAGTGGCTAAAACGGATTCGCCTGGTCAAGAACGGTGATCGCACCGACGTCAGCTATCTCCCCGTAAAGTTCACCCGCATGACTCCGCCGGAGCTTGAGCCCGCGGACGCCGTAGCAGTATCGAGGACCTGACTCTATGAACCTGTACGACGTAATCGAACGAACCGCAGCCGATCTCTACATCCGCGCCCTCCAAGACATACCCAAGGACGTGCGCGAGGCGCTTAAGCGTGGCCAGAAGACCGAGGAAGCGCAGAAGAACGACACCGCGAACCAACTCATGCTGACCATCCTGAACAACATCGAGGTTGCCGACAGTGAAGGCATGCTCGTATGCCAGGACACCGGGCTTCCGATCTTCCACGTACGGGTCGGCGATCGTGCATCGGTGAGGATGACAGAGCTCAAGGCCGCGCTGGCCCGCGGCTGCGCCCGTGCCACCCGCGAACGTCCACTCCGCTCGAACACCGTGCACCCGCTCACGCGTAAGCACACCGGCAATAACACGGGTCAAGGCATTCCGGTGGTGCACTTTGATTTCGTTGCGGATTCAGACGATATCGAGCTGACAATCGCACCGAAGGGTTCGGGTTCAGAGAATATGAGCTTCCTCCGCATGCTCGTTCCCGCCGAAGGCATTCGCGGCATTCACAAATTTGTGTTGCAGTGCATCTTCGAGTCCGGCGCGAAACCGTGCCCGCCAGTCATCGTCGGCGTTGGCCTGGGAGGCACGTCAGATGTCGCCTCTGCACTCGCCAAGAAGGCAAGCTGCTTCCGCAAGATCGGATCCGTAAGCGACGACCCGGAGATCGCGCAGCTCGAAAGGGAACTGCTCGACGAGATCAACCGCACCGGCGTTGGCCCCCAGGGACTCGGCGGCGCGACCACGGCCCTGGCCGTGCACATCGAGTGGGCACACACACACATCAGTCAAAATCCCGTAGCCGTCAATCTGCAATGCTGGCGCGGCGAACGTGCCGAAGCCATCATCACCGCCAACGGCGAAGTGCGCCTGCCCGAACAAGAAACAGCTCTCATTACCGCATAGGACGAGACCATGAGTGAATATCATCTGCGCGCCCCGTTCGACGAAGCCACCATGCGCAAGCTCCAGCTCGAAGACCGTGTCTTTCTCGACGGCACCCTCTTCGGCATCCGCGACGCGACCCAGCATCGCATCTTCGACGAAGGCGTGCCGCCGCCCGCGGACCTCAGCGGCGCCGTCTGCATCCACACCGCACCTGGTGTGCGGAAGCTTCCCGACGGCACCTTCGAGAAGGTGTCCATCGGCACCACAACCAGCACGCGCATGGACCGCTTCGTTCCCGGCCTGCTCGAGCAGTACGGCGTCCGGGCGGTCGTCGGCAAAGGCGGCCTGCTGTCCGGCAGCGTGGATGCCATGCAGCGCTTTGGTGCCGTCTACCTCGCGATCGTCGGCGGAGCGGCTGCGCTCGAGACGCTGCAGATCGAGGAAATCGAGCAGGTGTGGTGGGAAGACCTGATGCCGGAGTGTTTGTGGAAGTTCCGCGTGAAAGACTTCGGTCCTCTCATCGTCGCCATCGACGCGCATGGCAACAGCCTCTACAAGAACGTGCAGGAGCAGGCCGCCGCAAACCTCAGGGCGATGGGCTACGCCTAATGGCGATAGGCTACGCCTAATAATGCGGTGTGCGGTTTGGGTGATAGCCCAGTCGCTCCGACATCATCATCGCGTACTCCTTCACCAGCGCGCCCAGCCGCGGCACATCCTTCGGCTTCATCTGGAGCGTAGTCGCGCCCAGGTTTACGGCGGCGATGATGCGCCCGTTTGGACCGAAAATCGGTGCACCGACGGCGCGCGTATCGACCTCGTTCTCTTCGCTGCCCACCGCATAACCCTGGGCGCGCACCTTGGCCAGCTCCTTCTTCAGCGCGGCCGCATCCGTAATCGTTTTGGGTGTCAGCGCGGGGAGTGGCAGCAGGGCCAGAATGCGGTCAATCTCGTCTTCAGGACGGAACGCGAGGAGCGCCTTGCC
This sequence comes from Acidobacteriaceae bacterium, assembly GCA_035605855.1. Lineage (GTDB taxonomy): Bacteria > Acidobacteriota > Terriglobia > Terriglobales > Acidobacteriaceae > Granulicella. The sequence goes on from DATNGO010000115.1 coordinate 22,840, forward strand.
GATACCCGTCGAATGCAGGTGAAGCGTGCGGCCCACTTCCGTGCGCAGCCGCACGCTTGCCATGACTTCGATCTTCTCGATGTACACAGCTCGCGTCCCTTCGAGCACGGCGATGTGCGCTGTGATCTGTGCCCGGTCAGCCAACTCCTTCAATAATGAGTAGGTCGAGCGTCGCAGGTCGATACCTGCGATCAGTTCGCTGCCCAGCGAGAACAGCTGGAGCGTTAGCGAGTAACGGTCTTGCTCGTCCTTGTGCACATAGCCGCGCGCTTTGAGCGTCTGCAGGATCGCATAGGCCGAGCTCTTGGGGATTTTGAACTGCTGGTTGACTTCGCTGACAGTCATCATCCGAACCTTGATGAGGGCCTCAATGATGTCCAGGGTCCTATGGATCGCAGGGACGGAGTATGCGTTCGAGCCCTCTTCAGGCTTCTTCGGTCGGGTATGAGTGGGCATGTTCGAGTGTTCAGCTAATAGAACTCTATCACTTCTCAGCCACCTAAAGATATCTTCGACTGCTTCACGGTTTGGATCGGCGGCCCTGCGCAGGCCGCATTGAGCGCATTGTTCACTCTGTCCCAGGAGCCGCCGACCAAAGCACGATAAAGAGCGAAATTGCTAAACTCGCAGGCTGGCACCAAAACAATCGCAGGGTCTCGAAGTGACCACAGAGCTAAAAAATAATTCGGATGCGAAAGGGAATATGGACTTTCAAATTGTGGCACGCAGGATGGGCAAGCTGCAGGAACACACAAATGCTCGTTCGAAGAGGATTGAGCATCGAGGCAGCTTGAGCAGGGGGAGAACTGTTCGCCGAGGTCTTCAGTCCTGGTTTATCTCGTTCGGACTTCTGATCTCATCGATATCCCTGATTGGATCTTCTGCTAGAGCAGCCGCCATAAATCCACACGCCATGGGATCAGCTCCATGCGCGTGGAGTGTGCCGATTCAAACGCAGGACCACAAGCTTGATGTCCCCGCTACGATCCAGCTGCTTCAAGCGAATCATTTCACCTGTTATGTGCAGCCCATCGAAGAAAAAACGCCGATGAGTTTCGAAGACTTCAAACGGCTTCTCCCTGCCGCGCAGGCAAGCGGCATATCAATCTGGCCGGTATTGATTCCTCACACCGAAGGAGCCAGCCTGCCTTACCGCGAGGATTTTGTGCGCTGGATGCAAGAACTGGCGCAGCTCTCACTCAAATATTCGGTCCTGCGCGGTGTCAATATCGACGATACAGACGCCGGCGGCAATGAACGGATGTTTACTCGCGATTATGTGTGCCGGATCTATCGAACCAAACAGAAGATCAATCCGAAGCTTCTCTTTATACCTACGGTCTATGATCTCGATTCTCAGGAGGCGGACCGTTTCGCTGGATGCGTGGACGGGGTCTGGCTTTGGTGGACAAATATTGAACAGAACAACGGCCTGCGCGCATTTCTGCAGGACAGCAGACGGATCGTCCGCAATCGGTTTCCGGTTTATTCAGGCGTCTATGCTCATTCCACCTCTTGGCACAAAGAGGGCAGTCCGGCGCCAAAGATACTCCAGGAATCGTTGACGCTTGGATGTACATATTCCGATGGGGTCATCATTTGGCAATTGCCGCTGACGACTGCGAGCAATCCGATGTTGTCGATTGCGACCGAGTTCACCGCCCAGGGAGGATCGCCCCTCGCTGGAAAGTGTGGGCGGGGTCTGATGTGAATGGGTTAGCGGCGCGCGTCGGACTGGGCACGCACAATGTTTCCGTGTGCGGGTCATATTGGTCCGGCCAACATGCGACAACCGTCGGTTACCCGAGCCAGGAATAACCAGAGATCCGCTTCCAGGCAGGGACGAGAGCCCGGGAACCTCAGCGGGCATATGAATTGCGCCGCGATCCATGTAACTTCCTCAGCGGTTCAGGTTTCGCAATATCCTTGCCGGCAGCTACGTTGTGCGAGACCGTTTTTCTCTGCCACTTGGCGAAGCCGCTGCCAGCGTGCCATTCCGATACAAACTCCGCCACTGAAAACACCTGGTTGGCGTTGACCCTTCGTCACAGCAGAACTCTGTATAACCTGCCAATACCGACGCTTACAGACAGAGCGGCGTATTCACCGCAAACAATTTTCTTACCGTTTGTGTGCCAATACAAAGACGATAGTTTCCCCCTTGACAATATCGCAATAGCGCGTTGACTATGAATCGCACAGCATACTAGCTATTGGTTTACCTAATTGAACATGTTGTCCAGAGCAATGGGAGTAGGCATCGATGATTAAGAAAATCTGGATCGTTCTGGCGTTTCAGCTGTTACTTGCGTGTGGCGTGGTTTTTGCACAGAGCATCTCCAGCACGATATTGGGCAGCGTTGTCGACTCTTCTGGCGCGGTGATTCCAGCGGCTCAGGTCACGGTAAAAAACACGGAGACGGGAATTGTCACGAAAGCGACGACAAATTCCCGGGGAACCTTCTCTGTGCCCGAATTACAGGCCGGGGTCTATGACGTGACAGTCGCGAAAAGCGGGTTCGACACTTTCGAAACGACCCAGTTGCGCGTTTTTTCGTCAGTAAACGCTCGCGTGGATGCCGTGCTCAAGGCGGGCACGGTAGAGCAAACCGTCGTCGTCAACGGCTCCAGTGCCATGTTGGATACGGACACGATGACGGTCGGTGGATCGATCTCGACGCGTCAGCTTACCAACCTCCCAACCTCCCTGCAGACGGTCGACTCATTCGTTGCGATGGCACCAGGGGTTCAGACGTCGGGAGATGCGACCAACGCCCAAATCGGCGGGGGGAGCCATTGGGGCAGTGTGAACTACACGCTGAACGGAGTCGAAGTAAACGATCCCGGTAACAGTGGGGCCGTCACTGTCCAGGGAGTAGGGCTACTGGTATTGCCGCCGCCCAGTTCGGTTCAGGAACTCAAAGTGCAGAGCAACAATATGGACGTCAAATCCAGCGGTCATTCGTCGGTGACCCTGGTGACCAAAGCGGGCACGAATGCGTTCCACGGCATGTTATATGAGTACCTCAGAAATACGGTCCTGGATGCGAACACATTTGCGCTGAATGCCGTTGGTTCACCGCGCGCGCCCGACCATCTGAATCAGTTCGGCGGCAATATAGGTGGACCGATATTGCGCAAGAAAGCGTTCTTCTTCTTCGATTACAGCGGCTATCGCCACTCGGGTTCAAACAACGTTTCGCTCACTCTTCCCGGCATGGACATGCGGCAGGGCAACTTTTCCGCCATCAGCACTCAACTCTACAATCCGAAGACCGGCCAGCCCTTTCAAGGAAATCAGATTCCAACCGGCATGTTCGCGTCTCAGGTGGTGGCGCTGCTCAAATACCTTCCCGCCCCCGTCAATAGCGCCGTCAACACGGCCGGGCTGCCATCGGGAGGAGCGAACTATATTGTCGCCACCGGAGGGGTCGAGCAGAACGTGGATGCCCAGGACTTGAGGGTTGACTACAACATTTCTTCCTCCGATCGCGTGTTTGGGGTATTTGCACGGCGGATCGCGGACCCGTGGGACTCGTCCACTGCCTATCCGGCGACTTATGGACAAGGCCGCTATGGTTACAAGGACACCACTTTGAGCGGCACTGAGGTCCACACGTTCAATTCGACCACACTGAACGATCTCCGCGTGGCTTGGGGTGATTACGCGACCAAATTCGCCGGACAAAATCAGAATCTGAATCCGCAGACATTATTTCCTCAGATGCCAGACAGCATCGCTCGCGGCCTTCCGACCATGACCATAAGCGGTTACACCGGCATGTTTCATGATTATGGGACTGGCTTCTACACGCCCCGTTGGAATGTCGAGATCACCGATAACTTTACTCACATCCAGGGCCGCCACACGATTGAAGCCGGGCTGGATGAAACTGGATACAAGATCAATTCGCGCGTCCCTTCAACGGGAAGTGCAACCGGATCTTTCGCGTTTTCCGGAAAGTGGACCGGCAATCTCGGATGGGAAGGACCCGCAGGAACAAATCCACACTCCGGCGGGAATGCCTTCGCCGACTTTCTGCTGGGTGATGCAGATAGCTCGACGACACCTCCGGTCGGTGCTTTCGCTTCGAATGTCTATTCACGTGACTGGGGCGTATACGTGCAGGATACGTGGCAGGCTACGCCGCGCCTGACATTGATTTACGGCTTGCGCTACGAGTACCAGAGTCCCTGGTTGTATAAGACTCAGACGGTCACAACCTTCGACATGAAAAACGATAAGCTCGTGTTGCCCGAAAATAGCGCGACACCGACTTTGCCGCAGGGACAGGGCGGAGTTACAGCATCGCCGGCACTTTTGGCCGCGTATCCGTATGAAACGACGCAAAGTATAGGGCTGCCGCTCCATTACATCCAGCCAGACCGAAACAATTTCGCGCCGCGCGTTGGTTTCTCCTTTCGCCCATTTGAGAAGACAGTTTTGCAAGGCGGCTTTGGCATTTATTACAACTTCCAGCCCGGCTTCGTCGGCTCCCGTGTAGACGCCTACAACCCGCCGTGGCAGCTTTCCTCGAGCCAAACGTTTACAAGCGAGCTGCCGGGAAAGCCGAAGACACCATATTTGCCGGACATCACCTTTGCGAATCCGTTTCCCAGCACCAACACGTCGGCCCTGGTCTCAGCGAATCCGGCGATCACGTTCCTCGCATGGAACTTCAAGAATGCGCTCACAGAGGAGTGGAACCTCACGCTGGAACAGCAATTTGGAAAAAGCTGGACGGCGCGGGCTTCCTACGTCGGCCACGTAGGGCGAAACCTCCCATACAACGGCGGTCCCATCAACGTCCCCGAAGTTCAAATACCCAATAAGACGATCCAGGCTCAGCGTCCGTTCCAGCCGTTCGGCGCGATCAGCGAAACGTACAGCACGGGGTATGAGAACTTCAACCAAATGCAATTTGGGATCGAAAAGCGTCTGGATAGTGGCTTCATGTTTCAGGCGCAGTATCAATTCAGCAAGGGACTGGATGATGTCGCCACATCAGGTGGACCTCAGCAATGGCATCAGCCGCAGCTTGACTACGGAAACAGCACAGGCCTTGCCCGGCACTGGCTGACCTTCAACTACATCTACGAGCTTCCGTTCGGGAAGGGGCAGCGATGGTTGAATCATTCGGGCAGAGTTGGCAACGCCATCTTTGCGGGGTGGCAGCTTTCAGGAATGACGTGGTATCAGGGTGGACTCCCTTTCTCGGTTGCCTATTCGCAGACGGGCACGTCGTTCACAGGTTGGTGGCCCGGCAGAGCGGATCGGGTGCCAGGTGTTTCGTTGTATGCGGGTAGATCCCACGCTCATGGCGTCACAGCCACCGGCGGAGTGCCATGGTTCAACACGGCTGCTTTTGCTCCGCCGCAGCCCTGGACCTGGGGAAATTCAGCGCGAGATTTGCTTTTCGGACCTGGATCCGTGAACTGGGACATGAG
>DATNGO010000116.1:0-14511 GCA_035605855.1 Acidobacteriaceae bacterium
CGTTAAGCCATTCATCTGCGCGAACTGCAACACTGCGTTGTAGTCCGCCTGCGTAGGTCCAAAGCGCGCCGTGAACTCCTGCGGCGTCAGGAAGTGTCTGTAGTTCGCGCTCGCCGGGTCGTAGACCTCGGCCACAAATCTGTCGAGCCCCGCCTGATCGCGCACCGGCAGAACAATATTCAGGTTCATCATCTGGTTCTGCGGCAGTCGTCCGTTCGACTGCACCTGTCCGTTGCGAACTAGATCACGCACGTGATGCGTCATCATCGACTGAGCCTGGCACGCGACAACTGCCGCGCCAAGTATTGCTAGCGTAAACACACTGCGACCGAATTTGTGCACAGAGATACTCCTTTGCTGGAAGCCCGCCGATTCTTTTCTGCAAAAGCTGGAATCGCGCTCATTCTCCGCGCGCTCTATGCGGCTGTCAATTGTCAACGAAGACCCCGAAGTATCTCCCGGCCAACGCCTTTGGTTCCGCGCACTTCACACTCCGTCAGCTGCGCGACGCAGCGCCCATCGCTTCACGAACCGCAACCCATCACCGCAGTGTCGATACACGTGTGGTCGCCGTCCCGGCCGTCTCTCCGCTCGTGAACTTTGTCCACGGCCCCGCCTTCATGTCATGCAGAATCGGCTTTTCCCAATCGAACTGCGGATGCGCCGCGAAGAACGGCGCTGCGATGAAATCCTCGCCGCATGGATGCCCTGCGCGTCCGATGAAGCTCATCTTCGCCGCCATGTCAGAGTCCGCGACCTTGCCCGTCACCGCTCCGCTCGGCGCATACGGCGGATTCCCCCAGACCGGCTCGCCGATCGGGCTTGTCTCTTCATGCCCGCACATGCTCCGCTGGTCCGCGTCCTCTTTCTTCTCGAAGCTGTCCCAGTGATCGCTCAAGTACGCCTCTGCCAGCGCGGTGTCCAGTTGTCCATAGTGCTTCTTCATAAACGCCTCGGCCGTTACATGGCGCGCGTTCATGCTGCTCGACATATTCTTCGGATCGAACCCCGGCGTGTCGTCGCGAATCACCAGCGGGTCAGCCGAAAAATTCGACGACACAAAGTAGCCGTCCTTCTTCCTTGTCAGCGGCGTGTGGTGCAGACCCAGCTCCAGGTACGCAATCTCGCCCGTCTTGCGGTCGCCCACGAGCCACGAGTTCGCATAGCCGCCGTTGTTGCCCTTGCGCATGATCGCCGCATACTCGTCGATCGACGTCGCATACTGCATCGCCTTGCGTGAGCGCATGAACTCCGGGATCCCATTCACATCGAACCCCTTCGCCATCGGCAGCGTGGTCTCGGTGATCATCAGCCCTGCGGAGTTCACGCCAAAATCATCCTGGCTCGTAATCACGCCAGGCGTCCCCTCCATCAGGATGCGCAGCCCGTGCTCCGGCACAATGTCATACACCACCGTCCAGCGCTCACCCTCCGCATACGGCGACCAGTTGCTGTGCGCAATCACGATCTTGCCGTCCTTCGTCGCGCTTCCCGTAGCAATAAACGCCGAGCACTTGCCCGGAGCCTTGGCCGCCGGCGCACTCGGCTTGCCCTTCGCCTCATTCACCTTTGGCAGGTAGTAACCCGAGATCTCCTCTTCGCCGTTCAGGCCCATGATGTCCCACAAATCCACCGTCGATCCCCGTGCGCGCATTCCGTCGACGATGCCCTGCAACTCCGCCCGATACTCCGGCTCAACCTTCGGCCACAGCACCTTCTCTCCCGCCTCGCGAAAGAACTGCCAGTTGCTCCCGTACAGATGCTCCGCCTCCGCGCGATAGACATTCAGGTTGTCTTCGATCTCGTCCTTCAGCAAATACCCATGCTGAAAGCCGACCTCATGCGGCGTGCCCTCAAGGTGCACATACGTCCACCCACCGTCGTTGAACGTGTAGGCGCCTTTGAGTTCTGCCGGACGCGCCGCACCCTGCGTCGACGCCGCGGCTGCTCCGCAAACCATCAGCACTGCGACACCCAATCGCCCAACGCGCATGATCCACTCCCAGAGATGAATTCGAAACACGCTCTGAATCGTTGTAAAGAGTAGCCGCAGTCTATACCTTCATCCCGTTCGCCCCGCGCAGAATCGCACCTCCAAAAAACACAACTCCCGGAGCCATCGCTCCGGGAGTCGCCCTTCGTTCCTTCCAACTTCTACTGCACAGTCGCCTTCACAATCTGCCCTGCTCCCGCGGGAGCCGCGCCAAAGTTTGAGATGTACAGCTTCCCATCCGGCCCGAAAGTCATCGCGGTCGGCACCGACAGCCCCGTCACCACATCCGTCAGCGAGCCGTCGGTATTGATCCGCGTCACCTTTCCGAACCCCGGTTGCGGAAACTGGGACGGCGTGTCCGGTGCCAGCTGCAGCACATACAGTTGTCCGTTCATCGGTCCAATCGCCAGCCCCACGATCGTCGCAAACCCTGCCTTTGAGGCCACCACATGGTACGGTCCAGGCACGTTCAACCCGGGCACTCCAGTTCCAGTCCCGGCCGGAAAATTCGAGACCGTTCGCACCAGCGAGGTATGCGGCTCAATCGGAAACAGGTTCAGGTTACCGACCAGGTAGTTGCCGTTCTTGTACACCACCGAAGTCGGCACCATGTGGCCCTGTGAAGCCGAGAAGTCGATCTCGCGCGAGATGAGTCCGCTGAACGGATCGACCCGCAGCAGCTCGCCCGAATTTGGTTCGACCACGTGCAGCGCATTATTCACACTGACCATGGAGTATTCCGTTCCGTCCGGCTCAAAGTCGTCCTTGTTCGGATACTGCACCGGATTCGCGTGCATGAACGCGCTGATATCCCCCACATATCGCCACGTTCCATTCGACGGGTTCACCTGCACCACGCCGTTCGGCAGCGTCGCGTTGCCATGCGAGCAGCCGCCGCCCGCAATCAATGCATACATCGTGCCATTCATAAACAGAACGTCCTGGGCTCCCAGCAGATCGCCCATCGCGTCGACCGTCGAAGCAAACCCGCTCGCGATCGTCGTCCGGTTCCAGCTCTTATCGAACTTTGAAATCCTTCCCGTCGTCCCGCCCTTGTAGGGTCCCACCGGCGGTATGACCTGATCGGCGGGACAGATATCCGCCGTCGAGGTCGTCCCTCCGGTCCCGGCCTCAGCAACGTATAGGTCGCCATCCGGCCCAAACCGCAGCCCACGAGGGGCCTCAAGTCCTGTTGCAACCACCGTTGCATTAGGAGACAGTGGTTGTTGTGCGGGAAGCGCCTGGGGCGCTATGCTCACTGCCATTCCGAAAATCGGCAGCAGAATGAATTTAGCCGGGCTGAGCATAAAAAAGACTCTCCTCGATTCGTGAACCAGCGTCGTGAACGCTGAAGCCGAATAGATTGCTCCAGTCCTTTGGTTGATAGCAACCCTGGGCTCGTAAGTTACGTCGGCCGGCTTGTAGATTCACCACCTTGGAAAGCGCATCGAGTACGCCGTGCCACGACCTTCCCTCAGCACGCAGCCTCGTCCCCTCCCCTCGCCTGCCTCGCGGCCCACGCTGCGCCGCTTTCCAGTCCCTCCGCTGCCCGAGGCCAGCCCACTGAAAGCACAGTTGGAGCGCATCCTCGGCTCCCGCACCTTCAGCGGCGCGCATCGCAGTCAGCTCTTCCTCCGCTACATCCTTCACCACGCGGTCGCTCATCCCCACGAACAGCTCAAGGAGTACAGCATCGCCATCGACGTCTTCGAGCGCGATGAGTCTTACGATCCCGCCGTCAACAACACCGTCCGCGTCGAAGCCGGCCGTCTCCGCTCCCGGCTGTTCGAGTACTACGCCGGCGAAGGCCACGCCGACCCGCTTCGCATCGAGGTCCCGAAAGGCTCTTATCGTGTCCTCATTCATCCTCGCCAGCCCGTCACGGCTCGCGCTCCCCTCTCGCCTCAGTCCCACGCCGCAAAGCCGCTCCGGTCGTTAACACCGTCCCGGCCCCTCCTCTGGGCTCTCCCGCTCGCCTTCCTCATCGGCGCCTTCGTCGGCTATCGCGCCTCACATTGAGCCATCTTCGCGATCCATCCCACGCGCCCCCCCTGCCTCGTCAACACAACTCCACCGTACCGTTGCAGCTTCCTCACACATCTTTGTCATTTTTCGCGTCTAACCTCCGTGATGTACTGCAGTTCGAGCGAAACTCCAGGCCGCCCCTCCTTTATGTCTCCCTTCTCGATAAAGCTTCTCTCCTTCGCAGCGATTTCTGCGCTGCTCGCCTCCTCCATCGCCCCGGCCCTTACAGCGCAGAGCGCGAACGCCGCCGCGCTCACCGTGCACGTCGTGAACAGCGCGACGCACCAGCCGGCGCTGGACCCGACGGTCACCGTCAACGGCAAGGTTCTCACCGCGACCAACGGCGCCTACACACTGCCTGCAAACACGCAGACCGTCATGGCCCGAGCCCCCGGCTACCGCGCCGTCACGCTCTCAGCCGCGGACATCCACAACAATCACGACACGATCGAGCTGCACCCCTTCGCCGTCCACGCACTCTATCTCTCCGAGTACGGCATCTCCTCATCCGTCCTTCGCAACTCCGCCTTCGGCATCATCCGCCGCGGCGGCGCCAACGCTCTCGTCGTCAACATCAAGAGCGACCACGGACAGCTCGTCTACCCCAGCGCCATTCCGCTCGCCAAACAGATCGGCGCTCGCAACATCACCACCATCCACTCGCTTCCGGACCTCGTGAACAGCGCGCACGCGCAGGGCATCTACATCATCGCCCGTATCGTCACCTTCAAAGACACGCCGCTCGCCACCTCCAAGCCTGAACTCGCCATCCACCTTGCCAACGGCTCGCTCTTCAAAGACCGCGAAGGTCTTTCCTGGACCGACCCCTTCAAGCCCGAGGTCCGCGCCTACAACATCGCTATTGCCACCGAGGCCGCCAGGGCCGGCTTCGACGAAGTCCAGTTCGACTACGTCCGTTTCCCCGACTCCACCACGAAACTCATCCTCAGCGGCCCCACCGACGAGCCGCACCGCATTCAGGCCATCACCAGCTTCCTCTCCGACGCCCACAAAGCGCTCGTGCCCTACAACGTCTTCCTCTCCGCCGACATCTTCGGCTACACCTTCTGGAACACCAACGACACCGGCATCGGCCAGCAGCTCAACCACCTCGTCGACGCCGTCGATTACCTCTGCCCCATGCTCTATCCCTCAGGCTTCGCTCACGGCATCCCCGGCCATGTGAAGCCCCTGGCCACCACGGCCGACATCCACGACACCATCAAGCTCACGCTCGACAAGGGCATCCAGCGCACCGACATCAATCCGCTCAAGCTGCGCCCCTGGCTGCAGGCCTTCCGCGACTACGCCTTCGGCGGCCTCGTCTTCGGCCCCGAACAGGTAGCCACGCAGATCTCCGCCGCCGACGCCGACCACACCGACGGCTGGTCGCTCTGGAATCCCCGCAACAACTACACCAGCATCGGCCTCGTCCGCGAGATCGTTACCATCGCCCCCGCCAGGGACACCTCAACCCCAGGCTCCGGACACACATCGAAATAACCCGCCACGAAACCGATCCGTCGAGCTACTGCTTCGCCGCGCTCGCATTCTGCGGCAACTGCGTCTTGATCCACCGCTCCACCCGCTCCTGGAGCAGGTCCAGCGGCATCGCTCCGCCGTTCAGAATCTCGTCGTGAAACGCCCTGATATCGAACTGCGTCCCCAGCTGCGCCTTGGCCTCGCTGCGCAGCTTCCGGATCGTCAGCTGCCCCATCTTGTACGCCAGCGCCTGCCCCGGCCACGCGATGTAGCGATCGGTCTCCGTCTGCGCCAGCGCGTCGTTCACATCGTTCGCGTGCATGTAGTCGATCACCTGCTGCCGTGTCCATCCCTGGTCATGAATCCCCGTGTCGACCACCAGACGCACCGCGCGAAACAACTCCGAGTTCAGCCGCCCGTAGTCCGACACCGGATCCTGATAGAACCCAATCTCTTTCCCTAACTCCTCCGCATACAACGCCCACCCCTCCGTGTACGCCGAGTAGCCTCCGCGCAACCGGAACTTCGGCAGCCCCTTCAACTGCTGCGCCACGCTGATCTGCATATGATGGCCCGGCACGCCCTCGTGATACGCCACCGCCTCATCCAGCACCAGCGTGCGCGTCGTCGGATCAGCCACCGCCACCACCACACGCCCCGCCCGCTTGCCGTCCGGCGTTCCCGGAACATAGTGCGTCGACTCCGCCTTCGCAAATCCGGGAATCGCCTCCACGGTCACCGGCGACTTCGGCAGCAATCCAAACAGCTCCGGCAGTTTCGGCTCCATCTGGTGGATGTACTTCGCAAAATCGTCGACGATCTGCTGCTCGCTGGTTGGCTTCCACTTCGGATCGGCGTTCACCGCCGCACGAAATCTCGCCAGGTCCTTATATCCCTGCTTGTGCGCCAGCTCCGTCATCTCCGCCGTGATGCGCTTCACCTCATCAAGTCCAAGCTGATGCACCTCGGCCGGAGTGATGTTCACCGTCGTCATCATCTTCACGGCCTCGGCGTAGCGCCGCTTCCCATCCGGCAGGCTTTCAATCGAAAGCTGTTCACGCCCTTTCGGCGCATAGTCATCGCGCAGAAACGTCGCAAACTTGCGATACGCCGGCAGCACATCCTCGTTCACCGCCTTTGTCATCTCCGCGCTGAGCTTTTGTTTGTCCGCATCCGAGAAGCTCGCCGGAAATTTCTTCAGCGGCAGCAGAAACGGGTCCGCCGCGACGATCCCGTCGCACTGTCCCGGCAGCAAAGCAGTGATCAGCTTCGGCGGCATCAGGCCATCCTTCACGCCCTGCCGAAGCACCTCTGTCGTCTGATCCAGCGCCCGCGGAATCTGGTGCAGCCTCGCAATGTAGTCCTCATAGTGCTGCACCGAATCCAGCGGCACGCTCAGCGGCAGATCTGCCAGAGACGTATGGATGCCATTCTGCTGATTGATCGCCATCTCATAGTTCTTCAGGCTGTAGTTCACGTCGGCCTGCTGCAGTTGCCGTTGCATCAGTTCGTGGCTCAGCAGATCCTGGTCGCTCATTCCCTCGGTCGAAATCTTCTCCAGCCGCGCCAGAAACGCATCCGCCTCCGCATGCTCGTCCGCAATGGCCTTCAGCGAGTGCTGCGACAGCAGGTTGTTATAGCGGTAGTCACCCAGCGACGTCGCCCGCTCCGGCGAGTTCTTCAGCCCCGCCTGGTAGTACTCCTCGAACAACCCATTCTGCTGCGCCACACGGTCACCCAGCGAAGGGACCTGTGCCAGAACAACCGGACACACGATCAGCAGGGCAACGCCAAACAAGAAATTTCGCATACGCCCGAGCCTAGCAGCACACCTTCCACCCACCCACAAAATTCTCCTCGATCACGTGCCTCGGCCCACCTGACGGTCGTCTGCAAACCCCTGAAAACGCGTCGTTCCCGCGCATCTAACATATCGGCCCCGCGACAACCCTCGCGTAAAATGGGCGCAGCCGACATCCTCTGGGGAGCCGTACCCTGACACATCACCTCCACGCTCTCGCGCTCTTCCTCGCCGACCAGCACAGCCTCTCCCACTATTGGAGGACCCACTACGCCGACCACACCTTCCGCGGCGACTACCGCTGGAACGCCTTCGACATCGGCCTGCTTGTCCCCTACTTCGTCGTGATGGTCATCCTCGCCTTCTACGGCATCCATCGCTACCAGCTCGTCTGGCTCTACTACCGCAACAAGCGCAAGGCCGCGCACTCCAACGAGCCTCCCGCGCGCTTTGCTGAAGACAACCTCCCCTTCGTCACCGTCCAGCTCCCCATCTATAACGAGCAGTTCGTCATCGACCGCCTCATCGACGCCTGCTGCCGCATCGAATATCCGCGCGACCGCTTCGAGATCCAGGTCCTCGACGACTCCACCGACGAGACCACCCTCGTCGCCGCATCCATCGTCCAGCGTTATGCCGCCGGCACCGAAGGTCTTCCTCCGCAGCCCATCGTCTACCTCCATCGCACCAACCGCCACGGCTACAAGGCCGGCGCGCTGGAAGAAGGCCTCAAGGTCGCAAAGGGCGAACTCGTCGCCATCTTCGACGCCGACTTCGTCCCTCCGCCCGACTGGCTTTACCGCGTCGTCCACCAGTTCACCGATCCCAAAATCGGGATGGTGCAGACCCGCTGGACGCACCTCAACCGCAACTACTCGTTCCTCACCCAGGTGGAGGCCATTCTCCTCGACGGGCATTTCGTGTTGGAACATGGCGGTCGCTCGCGGGCCGGGGTCTACTTCAACTTCAACGGCACCGCCGGCATGTGGCGTCGCGCGGCCATCGACGAAGCGGGCGGCTGGCAGCACGACACCCTCACCGAGGACACCGACCTCTCCTACCGCGCACAGCTCAAAGGCTGGAAGTTCAAATACCTGCAGGACGTCGAGTGCCCGGCTGAGCTTCCCATCGAGATGACCGCCTTCAAGACCCAGCAGGCTCGCTGGGCCAAGGGACTCATCCAGACCAGCAAGAAAATTCTGCCCTCCGTCTTCCGCTCCAATGCGCCCTTCCACACCAAGCTCGAAGCCTGGTACCACCTCACCGCCAACATCAGCTATCCGCTGATGATCGTGCTCTCCACTCTGCTCATGCCGGCGATGATCATCCGCTCCTACCAGGGCTGGGTCCAGATGATGCTCATCGACTTCCCGCTCTTCATGGCGTCGACCATGTCCATCTCCAGCTTCTATCTCGCCAGCCAGCGCGAGCTCTTCCCCCGCACCTGGTACAAAACCTTCATCTATCTGCCGTTCCTCATGTCGCTCGGCATCGGCCTCACCATCACCAACACCAAGGCCGTCCTCGAAGCCCTCTTCGGCATCAAGTCCGCCTTCGCGCGCACACCCAAATACCGCGTTTTGAAAAAAGGAGAGAAGTCGCAGGCCAGGAAGTACCGCAAGCGTCTCGGCATCGTCCCCTGGATTGAAATCCTCATCGGCTGCTACTTCACCGCGACCGTCTGGTACGCCGTCTCGACCGAGAACTACTTCACCGTGCCGTTCCTTCTCTTATTCGTCATCGGCTACTGGTACACCGGCCTTCTCAGTCTCTTCCAGGGACTCTTCGAGCGCCGCGGCCCCCGCGGCGACGCCATGCACGAAAAGCCCTATCCTGTCGGCGTCTGACGCCAAAGCAAAAGGCCCGCCGAAGCGGGCCTCTTCCATTTCGCTGAGACATTCCTAGAACCGCACACCGATCTTCACCGGAAGGTAAGAGGTGCGCTGGCTGTTTTGCGGGAAAAAGTTTGGATCGCTCGCATTCTGGGGAGTGACGGTGCTAAACGTAACACCCGGACGGGCTGAGTTCAACAGGTAGACGTACCGCACCTCGGCGTACAGCCGCTGGTTCGAGAACTTCGAGAACTTGTACGTAATGCCCAGGCCTCCGTTGATGCCGAACGCATTGGACGTGTAGTGGTCGATGATCTGGTTCGCCGTGTACTGATAGCACCCATAGAACGGATCGCAATATGTTCCGATCGACGGCACCGTGAAGTTCGCCACCTTGTGGTAGAAACCACCGCCGCCCGTCACATACGCACCGATTCCCTCGCCGCTCTTGATGTTGTAAATCGGCTGCAGCGAGAAGGACCACACATGGTTGTTGCCATCCAGTCCCTGGATAAACTGCACCGGATTCGACGGATTCTGCTGGTTATAAAGTGCGATCGCGTAGTTGTAGAGGTCCTCCTGATTGGTCAGCGTGGACCTCCCCATCCCAAAGCGGTCATAGTTGAACTCGATGTTCACACCTGCGTGTGCGTTGAACATCCGCCCACCGCCACCGCCAAACGCCCAGCTCGTCGTCGCGTAGTTGAACTGGTCGCCGACCGGCATCCCGAACCCGCCGCCCACAAAGAAGTCGTACTTCGCCGAGCCGTCAGCGTTCGTATTCCCGCCCCTGTACTTCGGCCGCCCATAGCGCTGGCGACCGCCGCCATATTGCATCGCATTGAAAAAATGGAACGGAGCCTTTGTGTTCAACGCCACTTCTGTGCCGGCTGCATCCGGCTCATTCAACCCCGAACTGCTCAAACTGCTGGAGTAGGCGTCGCCCGAAGCGTCTGACGCCCCGTTAGTCGCCGTCTGCAGATTAAAGATTGGTTCCGGGGCCGAAACACCCTGTACCGAAGGTGTTCCGCTGGTCCCGGCCGTTTGCGCGTGCAGTAAAAATCCGCCCGTCGTCATCAGTGCCACAGTGGCCAGAGCGCGGCCGCTAAACGAAATCCGTCGAACCTGGGTCTTGGACATGCTTCTCTACTCCTTCAACTGGGGGAAAACCCTTTTGCGTCTTTCAACACGGTATCAGGGCACATGTTGTGATTCAGTCGCCCCGAAACCGCTATTTATATCGTAGGACGGGAAAAGCATCTCTCTGGATGCAGCATTACGTTACTTCGCTTCAAGATGTTTCCCGTCCCCACGTATACTTCGACGCTTCCAGTGCGCATTTAACCGCAACTGCCGCGAACCAACCCCGTCTAATCACGAAAGCCCTTTCAGCACGACTCGCTTCGTCATCTTAAGGACGGTTCCCTGCTTGTTACGTTTTTTGCTACGTTTTTTCGTTCGCATCGCGCCGGTCGTCCTGGCTCCTCTTGCTCTCCCGGCCACGTCTTCGGCGCAGACGCTGCCTGACGCACCCTCCGCGCTCCTCGCCGTCGCCTTACCCCTCACCTTCCCCGCACCCTCAGCCAGTGCAAGCAATCTCTTTACGAACCGCGAGCCCTACAGCTCCAGCGTCGCCAACGCGACCCTTGAGGACGATCCAGACCTCGATCTCTACGCAGTTCCCCAGGCTTCGACCGGCCCATCCACCGCCTTGCCGTCCGGCAAGTCTCGCCCCAACATCACGGCCAACACCGGAACCCAGCCACACCGCATCCTCGGGCTCATGCCCAACTACCGCAGCGTCTCCGCCGGTGAGATCCCGCCTCCGCCCGGCTTCAAACAGAGCTTCAAAATCGCAACCCACCAGGCCTTCGACTACTCCACCTTCGTCTTCCTCGGCTTCACCACCTCCTCCGCCTACTGGGAAGATTCGCATCCCTCTCTCGACACCTACAACGGGGGCAACGCCGTCTTCTGGGCCTACCTCTGGCGCGGCTTCCTCGACAAGACCGACGGCACCTACCAATCCGCCTGGATTCTTCCCACGCTCCTGCACGAGGACACCCGCTACTACGCCATGGGTCACGGCTCCAAATTCAAGCGCCTCGGTTACGCAATGTCACGCGTCGCCGTCGCCCGCACGTACGGGGGCCATGCCACGCCGAACCTCGCAGGCCTCGGCGGCAAGGCCGGCGCCCAGGCCGTCTCCACAACCTACTATCCGCCGGGCTCGGAGGAATTCGGCGTTCTCGCCACCAAGTTCGCCTATTCCTGCGCGCGCGACATTGGCTTCACCGTCTTCCGCGAGTTTTACCCGGACATCGCCATCCACATCCTGCACCGCAATCCCTGATCTCTCATCCCTGATCTCTGTTCTCTGTTCTCGTTACACTGACGAGGATGTCCATCTCTGCCAACCTCGAGCGCATCCGCAACGAGATCGCCGACGCCTGCGCCCGCGCCCACCGCGACCCCGCCACTGTCGCCCTCATGGCCGTCAGCAAGATGCACCCCGCCGAGGCCATCCTCGAAGCCCACGCCGCCGGCCAGCGCCTCTTCGGCGAAAACCGCGTCCAGGAGTTCGCCGCCAAGCTCCCCATCTTGCAGCAGCAGCGAAGCTCTTCTAATCCCTGTTCCCTGATCCCTAGTCCCTGTTTTCATCTCATCGGCCCCCTTCAGAACAACAAAACCACCAAGGCCGCCGAACTCTTTCACGCCGTCGACACGCTCGACTCCTTCAAGACCGCCGAGCGCCTCCACCGCGCCGCCGCCGCCCTCAACAAAACCATTCCCGTCCTCATCGAGGTCAAGCTCTCCCCCGAAGAAACCAAGCACGGCGTTTCACCGAGCCAACTTCCAGAACTTATTGCCCAACTCGCTCCGCTCACCCACCTGACCCTCCGTGGTCTCATGACCGTCCCGCCCTGGAGTGAAGATCCCGAACCCGCGCGTCCCTACTTCGCACACCTCCGCCGCCTCCGCGACGAACTCCAGCCGAAACACCCCACACTCACCGAGCTCTCCATGGGCATGACCAACGACTTCCGCGTTGCCATCGAGGAAGGCTCAACCACCGTCCGCATCGGCACCGCCATCTTCGGCAAGCGTGTCTACGCGTGATCTCGACGAGACATCGAAGAACCTCGTCTACAAATGAGGGCGCTTCCAGGAAATGAGGACGCTTCCAGGTACCCCGAGCTTTAGGCTCGGGTCTCTTGGCTGGGCAAGAGAAGATGGGCTTTAGCCCTAAGGTATGCTCTTGGTCTGATGAACTGTCCATGCCAATAAGTCCGACAATCCTTCGTCCCACCGACGGCGGCTGCATCCTCTCCGTCCGCGTCCACCCCGGCGCAAAGCGCAACGCCATCACCGGCACACACGCCGGCGCCCTGAAGATCTCTCTCACCACCCCACCCACCGACGGCCGCGCCAATGCCGCCCTTATCGCCTTCCTCGCCGAGCGCCTCAACATCCGGGGTCCCCATCGAGCCGCAGGGTCGCTGGGGTGGAACATCCCGCGCCTCAGCATCGAACTCATCTCCGGCGCAACAAGTCGCTCGAAAACGCTCCGCCTCACCGGCATCACCGCCGCCGAAGCCGAAGCCCGCCTCCTCGTCGACCTCGCCTGAGACGAGTGCGCCGCTCCGCAAAACAAACTTCCAGGTACCCCGAGCCTTCAGGCTCGGATCTCTCAGCTCAGGTAAAGAAGGGGCTGGTAGCCCGAGGCTTCAGCCTCGGGTCTCCCCTGGGGTATGCCTTTCTCAACTCAACGCTTAATCAGCAGCGCAATTCCCACCAGCACCGCCGCCAGACTCCCACCAAACAGCCCCGCCATCCACGAAACCAGCCGCACCTCGGCAAACGGCACATTCGGCTTCGCCAGCTCATGGGCCATCACCACATGCGACGCGGCATAGCTCACAACTGCAAACACCGCCAGCACAATCACCACGCGCCAGAACACTCGCATACTTCCAGTCTACTTGCCGGTCACCTTCGCGCTCGGCGCCACCTCGATCGACTGCCCCTCCGCCGCCGTCACCGTAACGTGATCGAAGGTCGCATCCGCATAGGCAACTCGCAGCCCCGTCTGCGCCTGGATATCAACGTTGCGCAGCACGATGGCCTTCACCGGAGCCTCCGGCAATCCCACAATCACGCCCGCCGTCTTCGATCCCGTCGCCTTCAGATTCTGAATAACAATGTTGTGAAACAGCGGAGTCAGCCTTGTAACCGGAGCCGCCGCGACCTCGCCCTCCGGAAACACCTTCGGGTAGTACTCGCTCACCAGGATTGCCGTCTTCACATTCGTCATCGTCAAGTCCCGGAAGACGATGTTCGAAACATCCGCTCCACGATCGCGGTTCGCCTTGATGCGCACACCGTTGTCCGTATCCTCAAACGTGATGCGCTCGCCCAGCACATTCTGCGCACCGCCTGCGATCTCGCTCCCGATCGACAACCCGTGGCCATGCTTGAATGTGCAGTCGCGAATCACGATGTTCTTCGACGGCGCATCCGGCCCCGGCGAGTTAATCATCCCGCTCTTGATCGCAATGTTGTCATCGCCCACATCCGACGTCACATGCTCAATCAGTACATTGCTCGAACTGAACGGATCAATCGCGTCCGTATTCGGCGAGCGCTGCGGCGCCAGGATCGTCACATCGCGAATCACAACATCATCCGTGTAGTACGGCACAATCTGCCAGTACGCCGCGTTCTGCACCGTGATGTCGTGCATCACCACATGCTTGCAGTGATCGAACACCACACCACGCGGCCGCGAATTCTCGCTGCCCAGCACGCCCGCGTCTTTCTGATGACGCGCCTGCTCCCACCAGCTCGCTCCATTGCCATCGATCACGCCGCCGCCCGTGATCGTGATGTTCTCCGCATTCACCGCGCCCACAAACGCCTGGTACCCCGGCCCGCGAAACTCCATCTTCTTCGGATAGTCCGCATGATCCGGCGACCCCAGCAGCGTCGCTTCCTTCTCCACATCCAGCGTGATGTTCGACTTCAGCACAATCGGCCCGCTCACAAACGTGCCGCCGCTCAGCTTCACCGTTCCGCCGGCCTTCTCCGCCGCGCAAGCATCAATCGCCTTTTGGATCGACGCCGTGTCTTTCGTGGTGCCATCGCCCCTGGCGCCATACTCACGCACGTCGCACACCTTCGCTGCATGCGCCGCCACACCTGCCAACCCCATCGCCACAACACACACCCCGGCCAACAATCGCATCCCCGCCCTCCAAAACCTGTCTGACAGCCAGCCCCGCCATACTACACGAATCGCCCACGGTTGGCTGATCCACCACCCTCTGAGCACTTTTTGCCACACGTGTGTCTATTTGGACACAAGTCCACCCCTATCT
>DATNGO010000117.1:0-6954 GCA_035605855.1 Acidobacteriaceae bacterium
TACCATCCCGGTCCGCGGTAGTACGACGTTTCCGGATCGCAGCCGTCCATTGCGTTGAAGCAGTGCGGCATTGCGACCTTCTCAAACACCGCGAGCTCGTTGCTGTGCCAGACCTCCCACGGTCCGCCGAGCGGTCCCTTAAAGAACTCCCAGCCCTGGCTCAGCCGCACTGGCGCCAGCGGCTCATCAGCTCCCGCCTGCGTGCTCATCGCGCGTGCGAGTGACGGTGATACCTGCGTCATCGCCGCCGCGCCCAAGAACTTCGCCCCACCTGCAAGCATCTGGCGACGAGTCAGCGTGCCACTTAGTTTGAACAACGACCTATATCCTCCCGAGGCTGACAGCATACACAAACGAATCAAAGTCTCGCTCCCAGAATCAAAGTCTCGCTCTCAGAATCAAAATCTCAGGGGCGAGTCGCCGGAGCGGCGACCAAAAGGTACCTGTCTCCCCGTCAGACGCCAACTCGGGTATATACTCAAACTACGACAGGTCTGGTCGTATATCTGCCGGGAGAGGTAGCCCCGTGGCCCTCAGTGATCTCCGAGTTGGACAATCCGCAATCCTCGAGTCGGTGGAACTTCCCGACAAGGTGAGCGACCACCTGGCCCATCTCGGCTTCCTTCCCGGAGCCAATGTTGAGGTCCTCCGCCGGGCCCCCGCCGGCGACCCGACCGTCTACCGGATTGATGGCGTGGAGGTTGCCCTGCGCAAGGAGACCGCCCGTCACATCACTGTCGAGCTCGACGCCGCCCACCCGGAAACAGCCTTGAGCGGGAAGAAACAGCCTTGAGCGGAAGAAACAGCCTTGAGCAGGAAGAAACAGCCTTGAGCGGGAAGAAACAGCCTTGAGCGAGAAGGAACAGCCTTGAGCGAGAAGGAATAGCCGGATGGACTGCTGCACTCCCTCATCTTCTGTCGCGGTCGCCGAGCCGCCGGTAAGTGATTCCGGTGCGCCCTCGAACGGCTCGCACAACGGCTCGCACAACGGCGCAAGGTCCCGCACCGGCCGCATCCGCACGATCGCGCTCATCGGCCCGCCCAACTGCGGCAAGTCCACACTCTTCAATCGCCTGACCGGGATGCGCCAGAAGGTGGCAAACTATCCCGGCGTAACGGTCGAGCATCACTCCGGCACGATGAAGAGCTTCGGCCGTCCGGACCTCACGCTCATCGATCTGCCGGGCATCTACTCGCTCGCGACCTACTCCGAGGACGCGCGCGTCGCGGTCGACGTCCTCAAGGGCAACATGCCGGGCGTGCCCGCGCCGGATGCCGTGCTGCTTGTGCTGGACTGCATGCACCTCAACCGGCAGCTCATGCTGGCGGCGCCGATTCTTTCGCTCGGCCTGCCGACACTCGTACTCCTTAATATGTCGGACCTGCTCGAGGCCCGCGGCGGCAAGATCGATTCGCTGGCCCTCGCGCATGAGCTCGGTCACCCCGTCGCGCTGATCAGCGCAGCGAAGGGAACCGGGATGGATCTGATCCGGAACTTCCTGCAGCAGTTTGGCGAGTTTCCGCTGACGCGTCCCGGTTCGGCGCGCCTGCCCATCATCCAGAGTCCGGCCTCGTGCCGCAAGTGGGCCGGTCAGGTCTCGACGCGCAGCCACTTCGAGCAGCCCGAGTCTCCGCGCTGGACGCGCCGTCTCGACTCCATCCTGCTGCATCGCATCTGGGGTCCGATCATCTTTCTGGTCGTCGTCATCGCGGTCTTCCAGGTCGTCTTCAGCATCGGCCAGCCGCTCTCGGACGGTCTCGGCAATCTGCTCACGCGCGCCGGTGCGTCCGTTGCACAACTGCTTCCGGACAACTGGATTCGTGCCTTGGTGCGCGATGGCCTGTGGAACGGCGTGCAGTCGGTTCTGGTCTTCCTTCCCCAGATCCTTCTGCTCTTCCTCTTCATCGGCGTGCTGGAGGACTCGGGCTACCTCGCGCGTGCTGCGCTCATCGCCGACCGCGTGATGCGGGCCATCGGCCTCAACGGCAAGGCGTTCATCCCCTTGCTGTCCGCATACGCCTGCGCAGTGCCGGCCATCATGGCGACGCGCACCATCGAGAACAAGCGCGAACGCATGGCGACGATTCTTATCGCTCCGTTCATGACCTGCTCGGCGCGGCTGCCCATCTATACGCTGATCATCGCGGCGTTCGTGCCGGACCGGCACCTGCTGGGAAGTCTCGTTGGTCTGCGCGCTACGGTGATGCTTAGTTTGTATGCGCTCGGCTTCCTCATGGCTCTGTTCACCGCGAAGCTGCTGAACTCGCGGGTGATGAAGGCGTCGTCGGCTCCGTTTGTGCTGGAGCTTCCGCAGTATCGCTGGCCCACGCCGCGCTCGCTCACGCTTCGTGTCTACGACCGCGGCAAGCTCTTCGTGAAGAAGGCCGGCACCATCATCCTCGCCTGCACCTTCGTCGTGTGGCTGCTGAGTGTGCTGCCGGTGCACGGCGCCGGCAGCGGGACAGCCAGCTTCTCGGACCTTTCGTCGAGCGTCATCGGCCACATCGGTCATTTCATTGAGCCGGTGATTCATCCCCTCGGATTCGACTGGAAGATTGGTATCGGCCTGCTGAGCTCGATCGTTGCGCGCGAGGTGATCGTTGGCACGCTGGGAACGCTCTACGGTGTTGATCCTGCAACGCATGCGGCCAGCCTGCAGTCGGCGCTGCATCACGATCTCGGTATCGGCGGTGCAATCGCACTTGTTGTCTTCTTCGCCTTTGCGATGCAGTGCACCTCGACAATCGCGGTGGTGCGTCGCGAGACGAACGGTTGGAAATGGCCCGCAATCCAGTTTGCCTACATGACGTGCGCAGCTTATCTCGGTGCGTTGCTAACGAATCAACTTATCCTGCATCTCTTTTAGACAAACGTGTTGCTTCGCGACACCGGCCTCGGTTGTAAACGTCGCGTAAATCGGTCCAACAACATCCACTTCACAAATCGGGGTATCCTTGCCGTAACGCATTACACGCGAGAGCCGGGCGGTCGCACTGTCGCCGGCAAGACTCCTACAACTTGTGCGAATCGAGTCGCACACCTGCTGGATGGAGGTTCCCTTGTTCCAGATCGAAGAGCTTAAACAGTTTCCCCTGATGTCGTGCCTGCCGGAGCTGCAGCTGCAGCGCCTCGCGCGCGGAGCGGCCGATCTGCACCTGAATCCCGGCGAATGGTTGATCCGCGAGGGCGAGGAGGCATGGTTCTTCATGCTCATCGAAGGCGCGGTGGAGGTACTGAAGGAACTCACCGGGAAGCAGCAGGTGATCGCCAAATACAAGGCAGGCGACTTCTTCGGCGAAGTTCCGATCCTGCTCGGGGCATCGGCGCTTGCCTCGGTGCGCGCCAAGGATCGTTCGCGCGTGATGAGGATCGACCGCGTGCTGTTCAAAGAGCTGCTCGACAGCTCCAAGGATTGCCGCGCGCTGGTGATGGAGGCGATGACGAGCCGCTTGAACCGCCTTCAGGACAAGATTCTCGATATCCCGATCGCGCGTGTGCTCGTAGTGGGCTCGCAGTATGACACCGACTGTCGCGACATCCGTTCCTTCCTTTCGGTGAATCGCATTCCGTATGAGTGGGTGGATCGTGAACGCGACTCAGATCGCATACCGGCTTGCATGCCGCGCGATCTCACCGGTCCGGCCGTGATTGTCGATCATGCATTCTGCGTAGGGCAGCCGCCGACGGTGCGCAAGGTGGCGGCGGCACTGGGTTACCGGACAGAGCCGCGCAGCGATGGTTATGACGTTGTGGTTGTGGGTGCGGGTCCGGCCGGGCTTGCGGCCGCGGTGTACGGTGCGTCGGAAGGGCTGAAGGTGCTGCTGATCGAGCGCGGAGCGGTGGGCGGACAGGCTGGGACCTCTTCGCGCATCGAGAACTACCTTGGCTTCCCGAGCGGGATCTCCGGTGATGAGCTGAGCGAGCGCGCGGTGCGGCAGGCCATCGGCTTCGGCACCGAGATCGTGATGACGCGCGAGGTGCAGAACCTGGAGGCGATCGAGGGCGGATGGTGCGTGGAGCTCGACGAGGGCAAGCGCGTGAGTGCACGCTCGGTGATTCTGGCGACGGGTGTTGACTGGCGGCGGCTGGAGGCGGAGGGCACCGACCGGCTGATTGGACGCGGTGTGCTCTATGGAGCGTCACGGACCGAAGCACAGACGGTGGTTGGCAAGGATGTGTTCATCGTGGGTGGCGGCAACTCGGCGGGCCAGGCGGCGATGTTCTTCTCCAGTTACGCGAACAGTGTGACGGTGCTGGTGCGCGGCGCGGGATTGAAGCTGACGATGTCGACCTACCTGATCGACCAGATCAAGGCGCGGCCGAACATCAGCGTTGAACCGTACACGCAAGTGGTTTCGGTGGGCGGAGAGAGTTCGCTGGAGACGATCTGCACGGTGACCGGGAACGAAGCGCCGCGGACGCGGCAGGCCGATGCGCTTTTTGTGATGATTGGGGCGAATGCGCAGACGGGATGGCTGCCAGAGGAACTGGAGCGGGATGAGCTGGGCTATGTGTGCACGGGGAGGGATCTTCCGGGATGGGCGGATGAGGAGCGGAATCCCTATCCGCTGGAGACGAACCTTCCAGGATTGTTCTGCGTAGGCGACGTGCGTCACGCTTCGATCAAGCGGGTCTCGAGTGGAGTGGGGGAGGGGAGTATGGCGATTGCCTTCGTCCACCAGTACCTGGCGCTACAGTCGGCGAGTGCGCCGCTGCTGGTGGCGGCGGATTAGGGATCAGGGATCAGGGATTAGGGAACAGGGATCAGGGAACAGGGGTTAGGGATTAAGGGATTAGGGAACAGGGATTAGGGATTAGGGAACAGGGGTTAGGGATTAGGGATTAGGGGCAGGGCAGGGATTAGGGAACAGGGTTAGGGGCTGGGTGGGCCTTCGACCCAGGAGCCGTTGTCCTTGTGGCGGTTCAGGACGGTCATGGCCTGTTTCTCGGCGGTCCTGATCTGGGCTTCGCACTTGTCGGTGGGAGTGCCGTCGATGGCCTGGATGTGGCAGGACGAGATCTGAAAGATGATGTCTTTCATGGTGGCGGCGATGCTCTTTTCGCCTTCGTCCGCGGCCATGGAGGCGAGGTTGTCGTTGGACTGTTTGAGCTGCTGCATGGAGCCGGTGAAATGGTCGCGGTCGGCCTTGATGTCGACAGCGGCTGCGTTATCGAGGACGACCTGGGCGGCGGAGATGAAGGTCTGGCGGGGGGGCGGCACCGGGCTGGCCGGGGGTGGGCCATATTGCCCGGGCGCGGCCAGGATGAACAGGGCGGCTGTCATGAGTGCTGCGGGGTTCATGGGACCTCTCTTTCCGGTTGGTTAGATTTGTGGGCCTGTGCGACTTAGACGGACGGTTGGGCCGGACGGTTTGCGCGGGAGGTGTTGATTCTGCGTAGACCTCCGGGCTGGCAGAGGCCTGGATGTCGAAGGTGGCTGAGGCCTGGCGGATCTCGGCTTCGCGCTGGCGGTTCCGTTCAAACTCGGCGCGGTCGCGTTCTTCGATGGCTTCAAGTGCGTCGAGCTCCTCGAGGAGGCGCTGGGCGGAACCCATGGGCCGGTCGTGTCCGAGCTCGGCGGGTGGGGCGAGGAGACCGTGTTGGGGGTCGTCGATGACCTCGGAGACGGGCTCGGCGGGCTTTTGGCGCGGGTCGGATCTGGGCAGGTTGAGGCTGGCGATCTGGAGACCGTAGAGGAGCAGGCCGGCGCGGCGCGGGTCGATTTCGTTGGAGGCGATCTTCTGGAGCACCTGGCCGAGGCCCTGCTGGATGGCGCTGCGGTCCTCGGGGTTGGGGAGGGCGAAGCGGGACTGGCGGCGCCTGCGGGTGGGGGCGTGCTGGACGGGGCGGCGGGAGTTGTGGTGGTAGTAGCAGAAGTTGTCGGCGCCCTGGGGGCCGCGGATGGCCGGGCTGCCGCAGCGGCGGCCGTCGGTGAAGATGTGGCGGCACTGGAAGCGAGTGGACTCGGTCTCGGGCGTGATGATTTCGGGTGTCATGTGGGTGGTGCCCCCTCCCCGGGGTTTTTTGCGCAAAGTCTAGAGAAGATTTGAGTTAGCGGTGGACTTTAGTGCGTCTGAAAGGCATACCGCAGGGGCCCCTGCTTCTACCTGAGCCAAAGAGACCCGACCCTGAAGGGTCGGGGTACCTGATCGTGCCGGGATCGGCGAGGTGCCTGATCGTGCCGGGATCTGCGAGGTACCGGATCGTGCCGGGATCAAAGTGCCCGAATCTTCGGGGTACCTGAGCCTGCCCGAATCTTTGGGGTGCCTAGCGTGCCGGGATCTACGCGGTACCGGATCGTGCCGGGATCAAAAGTGGTCAAGGATCGTGCCCGGATCAAGGTGGTCGCGGATCGTGCCCGAATCTTCGGGGGTGGCTGATCGTGCCGGGATCTACGTGCCCGGATACTACGGAGTACCTGGTCGTGCCCGAGTCAAAGTGGGTTGCGGGTTAAAAGGAAAAGGCTGCCGGGCGATGTCATGCCCGGCGAAGAAGTTCACCGGGGACTGGCGCCTGCAGCAGCCTTTTGATCTTTTTCTTCTACTTCTATTTTAACAAACCGAGTGGAATTGCCTGCAACTAGTTTTCCCGCGAGGTTGAGCTTTGGTTTGTGTGGGTTGCGTGGTTTTCCACAGGTTCAGGGGCTTGACAGGTTTTTGCAATTCCGCCCGGACTTCGGAAATTGGTCTACCCGCTATTGCTGCGTAAAGCGATCTAACCCAGGGCAAGATTCGAGTTGCTAACACGGAATGGCCTTCAGATCCTCCACCTCTCATCGCGTTCTCGCCAGAGCGGTTGCGCCAGCTTCCGGAGGAGTTTCCTGGCCTTCTTCCAGTCGTCCAAAAGCGCTCAGTGCACCAGCATGGGAATCTCCTGCTCAATCAGTTCCAGGGTGGTTGCGTAGCGAAGCCGCTTTTCGGGAGTGTCGGCGTTCCCGGCCTTCTCGGCCAGCT
>DATNGO010000118.1:0-9390 GCA_035605855.1 Acidobacteriaceae bacterium
GCCTCAAGGTCCCAACCGAGAATCTCTCCATCAAGAATCAGTCCGCCTGCTCCATCCACCTCGGCGGCCTCATTCACCTTCGCGAACGCCTCCTCCAACTCCGGGTAGCTCTCCGTGATGTCCTCGCGATTACGCGAATAGATTGCGACTCGGCCGGATTGCTGCGGATCCGCACAATGCACCTGCGCCCGAATGCCGTCGTACTTGTCTTCGATCAGGGCATGGATGAGCGCGTGAACCCCGCCGCCCTGCGATGATTCCCTGTCGCTGCCGGCCTCCGCCTCGACATCCTCGGCAAGGCCCTCCTCAGCCGCATCCTCCGGCAGCAGTTCACTCGCATCCTTTTTCCCGCGACGTTTCCTGGGCTTCGGCTTAGCCACCTTCTCCGGCTTTGCAGTGAAGCGCGCGAAAGCCTCCTCCGGAGTCTCAACGGGAGAGGCGAGCATAAAGCCGAGCGGATGAAAGAGCGTCATGCGCGCTTCAGCCAGCGTGCCCGCAAATGCCCGCTCCACCGCCCGGCTCAGGTCCGCTTCAAGCATCACCGCGTGCCGCACCGCGGCGACCTCTGCGCCTGCTGCCTCGGCAATCGCCTCCTCCACCAGGCTCTGCTTCACCCCGATGCGCATGTCGCCGAGCATCAGCTTCAGCAGGTACTTCGCTTCCAACGGCGTCCCGCGGCGCAGCAGCCCTTCGACCGCAGCCGAGCGAACCGCCGTCGTGCGCGCCCGCGCCATCGAGTCGAAAGCCTCCGCAACGTCAGCAAGCGTCAGCGGAGTGTCGCGCTCTTTTTGCTGCTCCGACGCACTCAGAAGATCGAGCGCCGCTGCGCCCAGATCACCATGTTTGCGGTAAGCGGTGTTCAGCGCGGCATCGCTCGCGCCGGTAATCCCCTTGAGCACGCGCGACAGAATCGCGCCGCCGGCGTTCAGCTTGCGCGGGTCGGCTTCGGCGAACGGCTGCCCGGCAAGATAGAGGCAGAAACGCCCGGCCTCCGACGCGCTCTCGCTCACCGCCCGGCGGATGACCTCTGCAATCGCCGCGCGCTTCTTCAGCTTGCTGCCTTCGCCGGCCAATCCCTCGGCCAACTCGGCCAGCTCCACAAACCTCACGCTTCTCCTCCCGCAGATTCGATGCGATCAAAGCCATCGGGCCGCTGTTTCCCATGGGACAGCTTCCCATGTATGGTAGGGACTTCTTTTCAGATTGAGGGTTTGGGTCCATCACGTACCACTTCGCCCGGCCATGCGCTGCGCTCGGATGCTCGCGCTTCTACTGGTTGCGGGAGCAGCCTGCGCCAGGTCGCCGGAGATGCGCGCGCCTGCGGCTGACGATTCATCCATCGCACTTCCCGACGCGCCGCAACCCACGCCTGAGGCACAAGCAGCAGCACGGGCGACCGGAGCCGTCACCACCGGCCACGAGCTTCCAGCGCGCATCAAAGGCGTCGTCTCGGACATTCAGGGCGGCCTCGTGCCCGGAGCACACATCGTCATTGCCTCGACCCCGATTGCCTCGACCCCGATTGCCTCGACCACGCCTCCCGCGACCCACGAAACGACCGCCGACTCAGCCGGCTTCTTCAACGTCGGAGGCCTGCCCGCGGGCACCTATTCGGTCACGATCAGCTCGCCCGGCCTCAAGACCTATGTCATCCACGACCTCCACCTTCGCCCCGGCCAGATCTATTCGCTGCCCGAGGTCTCGCTTCCCATGGCCCGCACCTCAGCCGATGTCACCGTTACACTCACCACGGAAGAGCTGGCCGAGACCGAACTGCACAACGAGCTGAAGCAGCGCGTGTTCGGCGTGCTCCCCAACTTCTACACGAGCTACCAGTGGAACGCCGCGCCGCTGACCGCGAAGCAGAAGCTGAAGTTGACGGCGCATGCGGCCACCGACCCCGTCTTCCTCGCCACAACCGCCATTACCGCGGGCATCGAGCAGGCTCAGAACACCTACCCCGAATACGGAGGCGGTGCGGCCGGCTATTGGAAGCGCTACGGTGCGGCCTACGGCGACGCCGTCATCGGCCGCTTCATGGGCAGCGTCGTCTTCGCCACCCTCTTCCATCAGGATCCGCGCTACTTCGTGATGACCAACGGCAGCTGGGAGCGCCGCTCCTGGCACGCCATCTCATCAACCGTCATTCAGCGCGGCGACAACCGCCACTGGCAGCCCGCCTACGCGCACTTCGCCGGTTCGGCGACGACCGGCCTCATCGCGAGCACCTATCATCCCGGCACGAACCCCGGAAAGCTTGTGCTCGACAACACGATCGTCAGCCTCGGAGAAAAGGCAGCCAATAACCTCATCCGCGAGTTCGTGCTGCGCCACCTGGCGAAGAACATCCCCAGCTACGCCAAGGGCAAGCCCCCCGAGAACTAGGCGCCTCACGAATCCCCGCCGCTCGCGATACCATCTAATGAGGCATGTCCCTCCGCAGCTACAATCCGGCACCCCCCGCCGTGCCGTCGCGCCACGACTTCCTCTAGCTGCGCCTTCCTTCGCGCGAAGTCTCAAGATTCCTCGATTCATCCCAAACTCTGTTCTCTAATTTCTGTTCTCTCCTATGTTCGACAAACTCGACCAGATTGAAGCACGTTACGAAGACCTGGGCCGCCAGCTCGGCGACCCGACGCTGCTCGCCGACCAGAAGAAGTTCCAGTCCGTCGCGAAACAGCATCGCGACCTCGAGCCGACTGTCGACAAGTTTCGCGAGTACCGCAAGCTGCGCGACTCGATCGCCGAGGCCAAAGCCATGGCCGGCGACACCGATCCTGATGTCCGCGCGATGGCAGAGGAAGAGCTCGCCGAGCTCGAGCCAAAGCTGCCCGCCGTCGAAGAGGATCTGAAGGTTCTGCTGCTGCCGACTGACCCCAACGACGACAAGAACATCATCATCGAGGTCCGCGCCGGCACCGGTGGAGACGAGGCCTCGCTCTTCGCCGCCGAGGTCTTCCGCATGTACCTTCGCTTCGCCGAGCAGCACAAATGGCGCGTCGAGATCCTCTCCGAATCGCCCAGCGACGTCGGCGGCCTGAAGGACGTCACCGCCATCTTCGAGGGCGACAAGGTCTACTCGCAGATGAAGTACGAGTCCGGTGTGCACCGCGTGCAGCGTGTTCCGGCAACCGAGACGCAGGGCCGCGTCCACACCTCCGCCATCACCGTCGCCGTTTTGCCCGAGGCCGAAGAGGTCGACGTGAAGATCGAGCAGAAGGACATCCGCGTCGATACCTTCTGCAGTTCAGGTCCCGGCGGGCAGAGCGTCAACACCACGTACTCCGCCGTACGCATCACGCATCTGCCGACCAACACCGTCGTCAGCTGCCAGGATGAGAAGTCGCAGATCAAGAACCGCGAGAAGGCGATGCGTGTTCTGCGCTCGCGGCTTTACGAAGTCGAGATGGAGAAGCAGCACGCCGCGCAGGCCGCGCAGCGCAAGTCGCAGGTTGGATCCGGCGATCGCAGCGAAAAGATTCGTACCTACAACTTCCCGCAGAACCGCCTCACCGATCATCGCATCGGCCTCACCAATCACCAGCTGAACATGGTGATGGAAGGCATGCTGCAGCCTACCGTCGACGCTCTCATCGCGCACTACACCGCCGAAAGGCTCAAGGCCGAAGCCACCGCTGCATAACCCGCG
Source organism: Acidobacteriaceae bacterium (assembly GCA_035605855.1). Taxonomy (GTDB): domain Bacteria; phylum Acidobacteriota; class Terriglobia; order Terriglobales; family Acidobacteriaceae; genus Granulicella. Next base: position 3,650 of record DATNGO010000118.1, read on the forward strand.
CTTTGCGTCAACACCGCCGAAAGGCTGAAGGCCGAAGCCACCGCTGCATAACGCAGCTTCGTTACAAGCAGACAAAAGAGCCACAGCACATGCTGGGCTCTTTCTTCGGGCCAGATGATTTGATCAGTAACCGCGATCGTAGATGTGACGGACCGCGACATCATAGCCATGGCGGAAAGCCATGCGATAGTCCGCACGGTCCGGCGGCGAGATGAAGTGTGGATTGCGGTACTCATCGCGGTTGTTCACGTTTGGCGGCCGGTGATTCTTGAAATCCTTCCGGGCGCCTTCGATGCCATCTTGAAAACCGCGCTGTTGCGCCGCACGAAACTCCGGTGGCACCTGATCCCAGGCAGGCTCCTGCGCGTAACGCGCCGGGGGCGGCCCATAATACTGCGCGGCCATCACGCCTGTGGTCGAGGCCATCAAGAAAGCGATCGCTGCGACAGTCAGTCCTCTCGTCTTCATACATCCTCCGCGAGCCGGGATCATCCCCCGTGCACTCACCTGGACCCGCGTTGCCTATATAAGTTGCCTCTGGGAATGGATTTCTCGTTCATATCGGCAACACGGTTTGACCCTTTTTCTATTGCGACAACACACGCAGCTTGAACGACATCCAAGGGAGGGAAGTAAGTGGCTGCTGCTGACGCAGTCGAATGTGAGGACAACAATGAAAAATGCGGCTCGCTTCATAACTCCGATACTTTTTCTGGGCCTGGCAGCTGTGCCAATGGGCAGTTCCGGATACGCGCATGCGCAGATAATTCAGTGGAATGTTCAGCCGCCGAATTACTACAACGACATCGGCCGCCGCGCCTTCCATGACGGCATCGAAGCCGCCCAACGCGACTTTCGGGCGCATCGCGATATGGATCCGTGGCACTATCCGCAACTCCGCAACCCGCCCGTCCCCGGAAACGAACGCGACCACTATCGCGACGCCTTCCTCCGTGGCTATGACGAGGGGGTGCACCGCGCGCGAGGATGGGACCGGGACCGCGACAACTATTGGCGCGATCACGACCATGACCAGGATCGCGATCAGTACCCGCGCTAACATACACCAGCAAGCGGGAGTCTTCGGGCTCCTGCTTTTTTTGCGAACACCTCCTGACTCCTGTGCTGACCAGCACATCTTTTCTTCAGGATGCGGCCGATCCTCCTGCTAATATCCGGGCATGAACGTCCGGACCTGCACGACAGGTGGACTCGTGCTCTTCTTGGGCACCGCCTCGGCGCTCTGCGCACAACAGCCCTTTTCTCTTCAGCAGGTGCTCAGTGCGCCCTACGCGTCCGAGCTCACCGCCGCTCCTGTCGGCGACCGGTTCGCGTGGGTCGAGAATGCCGAAGGCCACCACAACCTCTGGCTTGGTGCCCCGCACGGGTCCGCACATCAGCTCACCATCTTCGATCAGGATGACGGCCTGGATCTCTACAGCCTCGCATGGTCGCCTGACGCGAGCATCATCGCCTTCACACGCACCACCGAGGACGGCCCCGACGACAAGCCGGCCAATCCTGCGCATCTGCAACGCAACCTGGTGCCCGAGATCTGGCTCGCTCCCGTCGCTGGGCCAGTCCCCACCGCGCCCACAGTGCAAGGCCGTGCTCCTCTTTTCTCTCGAGACGGTCACACACTCTTTTTCATCCGCGATCACTCCATCTGGTCCTTGACTCTCGCGCCCAAAGGCACACAACCTGCACAGCTTGTCTTTGACCACGGCCGCGCCTCGTCGCTGACCCTCTCGCCGGACGGCAATCTCCTCGCCTTCATCAGCACGCGCGGAACCGGCCAGCGCGAACACAGTTTCCTCGCACTCTTCGATCTGCGCACGCAGGTGCTCACCTTCCCATCCGCCTCTACCGGCAACGACTCCGCGCCCGCCTTCTCGCGCGATGGCAAGCAGCTCGCGTGGCTGCGCTCGCCCTTCACCACTGCGCCGGAATTCGCCGCCAACCGCAGCTCCGCGAATCCGTGGTCCATCCAGGTCCTCGATCTCGCGAGCATGCAACCGCGCACCGCATTTACCGCTTCACCCGGCGTCGCCGGCTCCGTGCTGCCGCGTATGTCAACCGGCGAACCACGGCTCTTTTGGACCGCGCACGAAAGCATCCTCTTCCCCAGTGAAGCCGATGGATGGGTTCACCTGTATGCGCTCGATCCCGCGCATACCGGGCGCCCGCCGCAACTCCTCACCGAAGGTCCGTTCGAAGTCGAAGACCCCGCGGTCAGCGCCGACGGCACCACACTCGTCTACGCCTCCAATCAGGCCATCAACGACCCGCTCGACACCGACCGCCGCCACATCTGGCGACTGCAGCTCGACACGGCGCCCGATCCCGCCGAAATCACCCACGGCGCCGGCATCGAGACACATCCTCAGCTCTCCGCCGGGAGCCGCGCGCTTGTCGCGCTCATCTCCAACGCGCGCGAACCCATGCACGCTGCCTTCATCACTTCGCGCGGGGACATGCAGCCGCTGCATACCGGCGCGCTCCCCACGACATACCCGGCCGCGCAGCTCTCCGCACCGCAGCAGGTCCTCTTTCCCTCGCAGGACAAACTCTTCACGCTGCACGCCCAGCTCTTCTTTCCACCCCGCTTCAACCCGCACGAGCCGCACGCCGCCATCCTCTTCTTCCACGGCGGTCCGAAACGTCAGATGCTGCTTGGCTACCCCGCCATGGACTACTACTCCAACGCCTACGCGATGAATCAGTACCTCGCCGCGCATGGATTCATCGTTCTCAGCGTCAACTATCGCTGCGGCATCGGCTACGGCATGAACTTCCGCGACTGCGAGAACGCAGGCGCCGCCGGTGCGTCGGAGTACAACGACGTGCTCGGCGCCGTGAACTATCTCCGCGCATCCTCCTATGTCGACAAGACGCGCATTGGCGTCTGGGGCGGAAGCTACGGCGGCTACCTCACGGCACTTGCCCTCGCGCGCAACAGCGATCTCTTCGCCGCCGGCGTGGACTTCCACGGTGTGCACGAGTGGGCCCGCGAAGACAACGCAACCGCCGATTGGCTGCGCGGAACTCTCGCCGAGCAGGAACACATCGCCGCCGTCGCACACGCCAGTTCGCCCATGGCTGCCGTCGAGCGCTGGCGGTCGCCCGTCCTCCTCATCCACGGCGACGATGACCCCGACGTCGCCTACCAGCAAACGCCGCGGCTCGCCGATGCCCTCCGCGCCCGGGGCGTCTCCGTCGACGAGCTCATCTTCCCCGACGAAGTCCACGGCTTCATCCTGCACCGCGACTGGCTCACCAGCTACGAGCACGCCGCTGCCTTCTTCGAACGCGTTCTGCATCCCGAACCTTGAGTCCGACCGTCCCAATACCTATGTCCATCGCAGAAGACCTCGCCATCCTCGAGCAGCAGGAACACCTGCTTCGTTTCAACAGCTTCAACCCCGAGACCGCCTGGGAGCTCGGCTGCACGCTGCGCACCTTGCTGATGGACTGCCGCGCCGGCGGCACCATCGAGATCGAGATCGCCAACCACCTGCTCTTCGCCTGCGCCACGCCGACATCAAACCCCGGTCAGGCCGACTGGATTCGCCGCAAGCGCAACGTCGTGCACCGCTTCGGGCGCAGCTCCTACGCCATCGGGCGCATCCTCGAGAGCAATAACGAGACGCTCCAGTCGCGTCACTTCCTGAAGGCCTCGGACTATGCGGCCCACGGCGGCGGCTTCCCCATCCTGATTGAGGGCACCGGCGCGGTCGGCAGCATCGTGATGTCCGGCCTCCCGCAGCGCGACGACCACAACCTCGTCATCTCCGCCCTCGCCAAAATCCTGGACAAGGACGTCCCGCGCCTGGGTTAAGAGCTCGCCTGCAACAATCACAGAAGGAGAAACTCGTTGCTGAAGCCGCGCGTCACCCTGCTCGCCCTTTCGCTCCTGCTGGCGACCGCTGTCCACGCCGCATCTGCACAGGCCACACCCTTCCACAAGGTTTTCGTCTTTGGCCAGAACGTCAAAGGCTCTGACAGTGTCACCGCCGTTGCCACCGCTGCCCCATACTCGCCTGGCTGGGGCTTCGGCTTCGATGGCGAATCGCCCACTGTAGAAGCCTCCAGCATCGGCGGCAACCCGTTTTTCTTCAGCTTCGATGCGCCTGAAGGCAACTACCGCATCACCGTAACACTCGGTGCCGACGAACCTTCGGAGACCACTGTCAAGGCCGAGCTTCGTCGCCTCATGGTTGAAACCGCTGCGGCGCCAGCCGGCGGCAGCATCACCAAAACCTTCATCGTCAACGTCCGCACTCCCGCACTTCCTGCCGGCGGCGTGGTTCGTCTCAAAGCTCCACGCGAAAGCGAGCAGGAGGCGCGCGATTGGGACAGCCGCATCACGCTGGAGTTCGACGGCACACATCCCAGCGTGCGCAGCCTCACCGTGGACCGCGTCGACGTGCCGGCCATCTATCTCCTGGGCGACTCGACCGTCTGCGATCAGATGGGTGAACCCTACGCCTCGTGGGGTCAGATGTTGCCGGTCTTCTTCAAACCGACGGTGGCCGTCGCCAACCATGCAGAGTCCGGCGAGACCGTCGCCGCCAGCAACTCTCGCGGCCGCTTTGAAAAAATCCTCTCCCTCATCAAGCCCGGCGACGTCTTCATCGTCCAGTTCGGCCACAACGACATGAAGGAGAAGGCCAAAGATCCCGACGCCGCCAGCAAGTACAAAGCTGGGCTGATCGCCTGGGCCAACGCCATCAAGGCCAAAGGTGCAACCCCGGTCATCGTCACGCCGATGAACCGCCACACCTTCAAAGACGGCCGTGTCGTCAACAGCCTCGAGGAGTATCCGCAGATGGCGCGCGAAGCCGCTGCCGAATCCGGCTCCGCGCTCATCGACCTCAACGCCCGGTCGAAGATCCTCTACGAAGCCTTCGGTGAAGCCGGCTCGCTGCACCTCTTCGAGCACAACGCCGACTACACCCAGAAGGACGCCACGCACCATTCGCCCTTCGGCGCCTATGAACTCGCCAGGATCGTCATCCAGGGCCTCATCGACGACAAGCTGCCCATCGCTCGGCAGGTCGTCGGCGATTGGAAGCCCTTCAATCCATCCCACCCCGACACGGAGTCCGACTTCCACGTTCCACCATCGGTGACCTTCGCCACCGCCAAACCCTTAGGCAGCTAATACACCCGCCGCGTTCAAATCTCCTATCCTGAAACTGATGACTTCCACGCTCCGCATCTCGCGCCGCGCCGCCGACCGGCTCCGCGCCGGCCACCTCTGGGTCTACCGCTCGGACATCGAGCAATCCGACGAGACACTTGCCCCCGGCGCGCTCGTCACCATAGTCGACAGCCGCAAGATCCCGCTCGGCACCGCGCTCTACTCCACCACCTCGCAGATCGCCGCGCGCCTCATCTCCCGCACACCCGCTCTCACGCGTGAGCAATATCTGGTTGATCTGCGAGACCGCATCTCATCTGCACTTGCACTCCGGCGCGAGCTCGCCCCATTCACGCCTGACAACAACGCGCACCGCCTGATCTTTGCCGAGGCCGACAATCTCCCGGGCATCATCGCCGACCGCTACAACGACCTCGTTCTCCTGCAGCTCCTCACACAAGGCACCGCACAGGACGACGTCCGCCAGGTCATCGTCAATGCCCTCCACGCACAGCTCGCACCGGGCAGCGAACCGCTCACCCTCTGGGAACGCCCCGATCCACGCATCCGCGAACTCGAACAGCTTCCCGCACCCGCA
>DATNGO010000119.1:0-19120 GCA_035605855.1 Acidobacteriaceae bacterium
CAGGGCGATGCGACGCTGAGCGTGATCGATGCGGCGAGTGGGAAGCAGGTTGCGGCGATTGAGGAGAAGACGCCGGGCGTGCATGGGCATGAGGTGGTGGCGTCTGCGGATGGGCGCGTGGCGTATCTGCCGATCTATGGAAGCACGGGTGTGGGCAAGCCTGGGGTCGATGGGCACGAGATGCTGGTGATCGATGTGCCGACGCATGCGGTGGTGGGGCGTGTGGAGTTTGGGCATGGCGTGCGGCCGCATCTGCCGGTGCTGGATGCGAAGCGGCATCTGCTGTACGTAACGACGGAGCTGGATGATGCGGTGACGGTGATCGACACGCGGACGCGGAAGATTGTGGGCAAGGTGCCGACGGGAGCGGAGCAGTCGCACATGCTGGTGTTGTCGAGCAATGGGACGCGCGGGTATACGGCGAATGTGGGGCCGGGGAGCGTGTCGGTGCTGGATATGGTGGGGCGGAAGACGATTGCGGTGATTCCGGTGGCGGGCGAGGTGCAGAGGATTGCGATCTCGAAGGATGACCGCTGGGTGTTTACGTCGGACACGGCGAAGCCGCGGCTGGCGGTGATCGATACAAAGACGAATCAGGTGGCGAAGTGGGTGGAACTGCCGGGGATGGGATATGGCGCGGCTGCGACGGCGGATGGGAAGTCGCTGCTGATTGCGATTCCTGCGACGGATGAGGTTGCGGTGGTGGACCTTGCGCAGATGAAGGTGGCGCGGACGATCAAGGTTGCGGCGAGGCCGCAGGAGGTGCTGATTCAGCCGGGTGCGCCGATGGCGTATGTGTCGTGCATGGGGGTGGGGAAGGTGGCGGCGATCGATTTGACGAGCTGGGATGTGGCGCGGGTGATGGATGCGGGACGCGGCGCGGATGGGTTGGCGTGGGCGAAGTAGGGGTCGGATACTAGACCCGGTTCTTGAGCCAATGGCCCAATGCTGTTGTGGAACGGGAGTGTTCCGCGTGGAACATTAACTTGTTGCAACTAAGAAATGTGGGAAAGGTCGATTTCTGTGGATCGCGGCCTACGGTCCGGCGATTATCGGATTCTGCGCGGGTGTTGCGATCAGTTTTCAGTTCTCAGTCAGCAGTTTTCAGTTGAGCGAAGCCCCTTCAGACGAGATTGGCATCGCGCCAGAGTCTCCAGGGTCCGCCGGGCCGCCGCCGGTAGATCGAAAGCGTGTAGCCGGTGCGCGTGATGGGCTCGCCGTTTTTGGGGGTGATGCGGATCTCGAGCCAGGTGCGCGCAAATGCGAGATCGTCGCGGACCTCAACTTCGCGTACGTCGGCGCGGACGTTGAGGTTCATTTGTTTGACGTACTCATGATTTCGCGTCCTTTTCGAGGGCTCTGAGCACGATGTCCCTGGTGAGGAGCTCGGGGAGGACGTCGGCGTTGGAGTTGGCGCCGGCGGGGTAGATGACGTAGGTGGGGACGCCGCTGCGCTCGACGGCGGCGAGTGCTTTGGTGATGACGGGGTCGTACTGGGTCCAGTCGGCTTTGAGGAGCTGGACGTTGTCGTCGCGGAGTTTTTGTTCGACCTCGGCGGAGCGGAGGACGGTGGCTTCGTTGAACTTGCAGCTGAGGCACCAGTCGGCGGTGAAGTCGACGAAGACGGGCTTGCCGGAGGCGCGGGCGGCCTGCAAGCTGGCAGGTGTGTAAGGCTGCCAGAGCATGGTTTCGGCCCTGGGCTTGCGCAGGGGGAGCGCGAGCGCACAGGCGATGAGGATGATGGCGGCGATGGCTGAACTCCACTTCGCCGGCCATTTGCCGAGGCACCAGCCGGCGATGGCGAGGATGAGGAAGCAGGCGAGCAGACGCGTCATGCGGTCGACACCCTCGCTGGCGTAAAGGTGCGCGTAGACCCAGGCGAGCCAGATGGCGGTGGCGAAGAGCGGAACGGCGGTGAGCTGCTTGAGGGTCTCCATCCAGGCGCCGGGTTTGGGGAGGGCCCTGGTCCACTGCGGCTGCATGCTGAGGACGAGGTAGGGAAGGGCGAGGCCGATGCCGAGCATGGTGAAGACGAGGAAGGTCATCCACGCGGAATGGGCGAGGGCGAAGCCGACGGCGGCGCCCATGAGCGGAGCCATGCAGGGAGTGGCTACGACCGTGGCGAGGACTCCGGTGAAGAAGCTGCCGGTGAAGCCCTGCTTCTGCGCGAGCCCGCCGCCGGCGCTGGTGAGCGAGAGGCCGATTTCAAACTGGCCGGCCAGCGAGAGGGCGAGGAAGAACATCAGCGAGGCGAGCACGGCGACGAAGCCGGGCGATTGCAGCTGGAATCCCCAGCCGAGCTCGCGGCCGCCGGCGCGCAGGATGAGCAGCACGGCGACGATGATCCAGAAGGAGATGACGATGCCGAGCGTATAGACGAGGCCGTGGAGGCGCTGGCGCTGCCTCTCCTCGTTGGAGGAGTTGACGAGCGCGAGGCCCTTGAGGAAGAGCACGGGGAAGACGCAGGGCATCAGGTTGAGAATGAGGCCGCCGAGAAGAGCGAGGCCGATGGCGCCGAAGATGGTGACGCTGGCCGGTGTGACCCGCCTGGCGGCTTTGGCGGCAGGAGTGAGGCCGGAGGTGACGACGCCGGGTGTGACGGGCGTGGTGAGCTCATAGTTTTCGGTGCTGGAGAGCTCGACGACGCCGCGGAGATTTTGGGGGAGCGAGGTGGAGCCGGTGGCGCGCGCCAGGGTGATGCGGACGCCGTCTGGAAGCGACTGGAGCTCCTGGTCGGCGGCGTTCTCGATGACCTCCTGATCGAGGGGGTAGAACTCGGCGTCCTCTTCGTGCGAGCCGGTCTTGAGGGTGAGCTGGATGTGCCTGGCGTCGCCGATGGCAGAGGCCGACATCGTGGACGGAAGGGGTTTGGGTATAAGGTTCAGGGCTTCGCCGAGAGCGCCGACGACGGGTGCGGGCGGGATGGGGCCGCGCACGACGTTCATGTCGTAGCCGAGGTGGGCTTTGCCGGGGAGGCAGACCTGGGCGCAGACGAGCCAGCTTACGTGGGCGTCGAGGTGGGCCTTGCCGAGCCTGGCGTCGGCGGGTGCGGAGAGGGTGATGGGGAAGGCGACCTGGTCCTCGTAGCCGAAGTCCATGAGCGGGCCGAGGGGAAGACGCGCGGGGGGAGGGAATTGCAGGGGGCCGGCGGTGAAGCCATGGGGAAGAGTCCACTTGATGGAGGGCGGCTCGCCGGAGTCGCCGGCGTTGATCCAGTAGACGTGCCAGTGCTCCTCGATGGTGAGGACGAGGCCGATGGTCTGGGTTCCGCCGGGAGTGATCTGCGGAGACAGCGAGGTGAGCTCCGCGGTGAGGTGCTGGGCTTTGACGGGCCCGGGGCCGCCGTCGCCGACCTCGGCAATCTGGGCATGGACAGGGGCGCTGAGCTGGATGCCAAACAGCGGGAGCAGCAGGAGCGTAAGGGCGATTTTATACAGGCGGGCTGTCCGTCCAGAGAGCATCGTATTTATTGTAGAAGGCGATGGTGGGCAAAAAGCGAGATCCGACAATGCAATGACAAGTTACCTCAGGGGGTTAAAGCCCCGTTGGATTTGGCTGCTTTACGGCACGGAGACCCTGGGCTAAAGCCCAAGGCTACCAGCCGTGCCCTTTCAGGACGGCTGAAGTGGACGGCTGGTGACAAGTCAGGCGACGCGCGCGGAGTTGCCGAAGAGGCGTGCGTGCTCGATGAGGATGCAGCGGTCCATGACGACGTGGATGCCTGCTTGCTGGGCCTTGATGGCGGCGGGCTCGTTGATGATTCCGAGCTGTAGCCACAGGTTCTGGAGGCCGAGGTCGATCATCTCCTCGACGATGGCGGGGATGTAGCGGGGGAGGCGAAAGACGTTGACGACGTCGGGGTGGTCAGGGAGGTCGGCCAGGGAGGGATAGGAGCGCTCGCCGAGGACGTGTGCGACGGCGGGGTTGACGGGCAGGATGCGGTAGCCGTGGCTCTGCATGTAGGCGGAGACGGAGTGGCTGGGGCGGGTGGGGTCGTCGGAGAGGCCGATGACGGCAAGGGTGCGGTGCTGGCGGGCCGGGCCGCCGAGCATGTCGAGGATCACGTCAGGTTCGTTCATGGCTAACCTCTGTGGCGTCGCCGGGAAGGTGCACGGCCTCGTCTACAATAGACGCTGACGGGGCGGCCGAGTAGCGCGCCTCTTTCTGGAGTAGCTTTTGTTCGGAAGACGATCGTACCTAAGGGCTTTGTGCGGAGGCAGTGTGCTCCGGCGCAGGCCGATTCTTCTGGGTTCAGCCGCGGCTTTGAGCCTGCTTGCGGCGGGCTGCGGAAATCAGTACCGGCCGGTTGTGAGCGCGATCAATCCGGTGGGGCCAGCCACTCAGCCGACGAAGTACGCGATCGCCATTTCGTCACCGAGCACAACGGCTCCGGGGCTGCTGACGTTTGTGGATTTTGCAGGCGACACGGTGCTGTCGACGCCGCAGATTCTGGCGAACCCGATTTACCTGGCGCTGGCTGCGGGCGGCTCCCAGGGGTATGTGATCAACAGCGCGGGTTCGTTCAACGAGTTTCCGGCGGGAAGTCCTGAGTCGCTTATCTCCAGCCAGATTGGTCAGAGCACGCTGAGCGCGGGATCGCCGCCGGTGAGCATCTCGTCGTTCACGATGCCGGGAACGAATGCGTCGGTGTTTGTGCCGGAACCGGGGTTGTCGCAGGTGGCGGCGCTGACGTCTACAGGGTCGCTGGATCAGAACATCGGAGTACCGAACAACCCGATTTATGTGGTGGGAACGAGCGGCGCGCGGCGCGCGTATGTGATCAGCCAGGGAGATGGCGCGACGCCGAGTACGGTGTCGTCGGTGGAGAACGGCAACCTGGCCGTTTCGAGCACGATTCCGGTGGGCATCAATCCGGTGTACGGCGTGATTACGGGGGATGGAAACAGAGCGTTCATCCTGAACAAGGGTTCGGGTACGGTGAACGTGATCAACGTGATCAACAACGGGCCAGACCTTGCGATGCCGGTGATTCCGGCGACCGGAACGCTGGGTCTGCATCCGGTATGGGCTGACCTGTCGCCGCTGACCAATCAACTGATGGTGCTGAACCAGGGTGATGGAACGCATCCGGGGTCGCTGAGCATTATCAACATTCCGCTTTGCAACGCGGCTTCGCCGGCGTCCAACCCGACCTGCAACCCGGCGAATCCGGTGGATGCAGTGGGCTTCGGCACGGTGCTGGCGACGGTTCCGGTGGGCATCAACCCGGTGATGGTGTCGGTGCTGCAGGACGGGACGAAGGCGTATGTGGCGAACGCGGGCAACGCCGCAGCTGGTGTAGAGGGCTCGGTGAGCGTTGTGAACCTGGTGAGCGGACAGGTGAGCGCGACGATTCCGGGCGTGTCGACGGCTTCTGCTACGGCGGATACGAACACGACTCCGGGCTCGGTGTATGGGCACCCGACGACGATCGTCGCGACAACCGGGACGCCGACCGGGAAGGTTTATGTGACGTCATCGGATAACAAGTTCATGACGGTGATCGAGACGGATACGGACACGGTTGTCACCCATGTGAATCTGCAGGGTCTCGGGGTACGGGTGGTTATCACGTCGCCGTAGGGTTGGACACAGGAAAGCAGAAAGGCCGCCTTTGCAGGCGGCCTTTCTGCTTTGGTGCAAGAAGGCGGTGCAAGACGGCTCAGGTGCCGGCAAGAATGACAGGGAGCGTGGGGGTGTCGGAGCCGCCGTCGTTCTCTACAGTCACGCCGAAGCCCCTGGCCTGAACTCCCGGGGGGAGATGCGGCATCACGACGCTGGCGCTGCCATGGGCGTCCGGTTTGAAGGTGGTTACGGGCATGGGATTTCTGCCGTCGGCGGGCATGAGCCAGAGCTCGTAGGTTTTGCCGAGGGGGGCGGGGTCCATGTGCGTGGCGACGAAGACGAGCGCGCCCTTGTCCGCCAGATAGGCGGCGAGCGCCGCGGCGGCGGGCGTGCCCGGTTTCACATCGGACGTGGAGTGCAGGGCGACCTGCATGGCGTTGGCGGCAGTGAGGGTGGCGAGTGCGTCCTGGGCGCGCGCGGATTGCCTGGCAGCGTCGTCCAGCCGGGCCTGTTGCGCGGCGATGGAGCTCTGGATCTGCTGGCGCTGGTGAAACTGCAGGCCGGCGACGAAGGAGCAGCCGGCGGCGACGGCCCAACCCGTCCAGGCGAGCACCCAGGGCGCACGGCGCGGACGGCGGCGCTCCTCGCGTTCCTCCTCAGGGGCCTCGCGCTGGAGAGTGCGGCGCTGGCGGGTGGGGAAGACGGGCTCGGAGGGTTCGCGATCCATATGGTCTGTGCGGTCTGTGCGGTCCATGCGATCTGCGCGGCCGATGCGGTCTGAACGGTCTATGCGGTCTGCACGGTCTATGCGGTCTGCGCGATCTATGCGGTCTGTGCGGTCTATGCGATCTGCACGATCGATTACGGCGACGGGGGCGGGTTCGGGGGGGAGGACGGGCTTCGGCTCTTTGGCGACGTGGCGCATGAGGCGTTCGCGCGCCTCGGGTGGCGGCGCCACTATATCGGAGGTCACGGAATAGGCGACGAGGTCGCCTTGCAGCTTGGAGATCTCGCTGCGGCAGAGGTCGCAGGTCTCTGCGTGCACCTTGGCCTGACGCATGCGGTCTTCGGGCAAAAGCTGGAGGGCGAAAAGTACGAGGTCGTCTTCAGGGATGTGATTGCCGATGGTCACGTCTCCAGCTCCTTTCTCAGACTTAGCAGAGCAGTGCGGATGCGGGTCTTTACGGTTCCTAGCGGGTCCCCTGTAATCTCAGCTATCTCGGAGTGGGTTAGACCATCGAAGTATGCCATCTCCAGCGTTTTTCTCTGCTCCAACGGAAGATGCAGAATGATGGCCCTTACCCGCTGCATCATGGTGTTTCTCTGGGCCTCGTCGGCCAGATCGAAGGGTGATGCGAGATAAACCTCCTCGATCTGCTCGCTGGGGCGCTTGCGCCGCAGGGAGTCGATGGCACGATTGCGAGCGACGACGGCGAGCCAGCCGCCGAGGCTGCCGCGGGCGGAGACGAAGGTTTCCGGGCGGCGCCAGAAACCGAGAAAGACATCCTGAAGGATATCCTCGGCGGAGGCGGGATCGCGGAGTACGCGGAGCGCGACCGAGTACACGATGCGAGAGTACCGGTCGTAGAGCGTGGCCATAGCCTGCTCGTCGCCGCGCCGCACCTGGTCCAGCAGCTGAGCATCCTGCGTTGTGGCTCCGTTGATCACCGGTCCTTCGACGTTGCTCTTCATCGATACGTTCCCGCGACGAGGGCGGATTGCCCGGATGCCAACCCCGATTCCGGCTGCTTCCGAGTGCCCAGTGTACGTCATGGCATTGCAGAAGCGAGGCAGGCTCAGGGAAACTGTATGAGCCCGCGTTTGAAGATGATGGAGCGGGAATTGAGCGCGCTTGAAGCTTCGTTTGGACAAACTGCTGGTGGATCGGGGGCATGCGGCTTCACGCGAGCGTGCGCAGGCACTGATCCTGGCAGGGCGCGTGCTGGTGAATGAGCAGAAGGTGGACAAGCCGGGCGCGCAGGTTGGCGAAGAGGCGAATCTGCGGCTGCTGGGTGAGGACCTGCGCTATGTGAGCCGTGGAGGGTTGAAGCTGGAACATGCGCTGAGGTCGTGGTCGATTGATGTGAGCGGGTTGGCGTGTGCGGATGTGGGCGCTTCGACGGGTGGATTTACGGACTGCATGCTGCAACAGGGAGCGGCGAGTGTGCTGGCGATCGATACGGGCTTCGGCCAGATCGCGCACAAGCTGCGGGTGGACCCGCGCGTGCGGCTGATGGAGCGGACAAACGCGCGGACGCTGAAGCCGGGCGAAGTCGCGGCGGGGGCGAGTGAACCGATTCGATTCTTCGCGATGGATGTGAGTTTTATCTCGGCGACGCTGGTGCTGCCGGCGCTGATGGCGGCGCTGGCTGCTGCGGGCGAGACGTGGAGTGGAGAGGCTGTGGTGCTGGTGAAGCCGCAATTCGAGGCCGGGCGCGAGCACGTGGGCAAAGGCGGGATCGTGCGCGATCCGGCGGCGCATCAGTTGGCGATCGAGCGAGTGAGGGCGGCGGTGCGCGCATTGCGCGGCGAAGTGCTGAGTGTGATGGACTCGCCGATACGTGGCATGGAAGGGAATCGCGAGTTTCTGCTGCATGCTCGGTTTTAGGGATCAGGGATCAGGGATCAGGGATCAGGGATTAGGGATTAGGGGTTAGGGATCAGGGATTAGGGATCAGGGATTAGAGATTAGGGATTAGGGGATCAGGGATTAGGGGATTAGAGATTAGGGATTAGGGGATCAGGGATTAGGGGATCAGGGATTAGGGATTGGAAATCAGTAAACGAAAGCTACACGTCAGTGTTTACGCCACGCGCCTGATCTCTGATTTCTAGTTTCTGTTCTCGCCTCTGATCTCTGAGACACGCAGGTACACTACACACACGATGCCGATGGCCGCGATCATCTCGAAGCCGCAGAAGCCGGAGCTGTGCGATATCCTCGCGCAACTGCTGGACTGGTTTGCGGATCACGGATATGAGTGCGTGCTCGATCCGGAGAGCGCGAGCTATTTGAACCGGCGCCAGGATGGGGTGGAGCGTCCGGAGATGCCGAGCTATCACCCGGAGATCTGCGTGACACTGGGCGGCGATGGGACGCTGCTGTCCGCAGCGCGCGCGTTCGCGTATACCGAGACGCCGATCCTCGGCTGCAATCTTGGTTCGCTGGGGTTCCTGACAGAGGTTCCGCTCTCTGAGCTGTTTGCGACGCTTGAGGGGTGGAAGAGCGGCACGGCATTTATCGACATGCGGCACCTGATGCACGCGGAGCTGTTGCGCGAGAACCAGCCGGATCGCGAATGGCTGGCGCTGAACGATGTTGTGCTGGCCAAAGGCGCGATCGCCCGCATGGCCGAGTTTAATGTGGAGCTTGACGGAGCGTTTGTGGCGCGATTTCGCGCTGACGGTGTGATTGTGGCGACGCCGACAGGCTCGACGGCGTACACGCTGGCGGCGGCTGGGCCGATCCTGATCCCGTCGCTCGATGCGATGGTGGTGACGGCGATCTGCCCACACCTGCTGACGATTCGTCCGATTGTGGTGCCGGGGCAGTCGGAGATCACGGTGACGGTGGATGGAGTGCCGCATGAGACGTACCTGACGGTTGATGGCCAGGAGGCAGTGGAACTGCTGCTGAACGACCGGGTACGTTGCCGGAGATCCGAGCGATGCGTGAGGTTGCTGCGTCTGCAGCCGAACGGGATCTTCAACGTGCTGCGATCAAAGCTCAGCTGGGGCGAGCAGTAGCCTCGATCACTTTGGGAAGACTTGTGAGGGGAAATGGTGCGCCCGGAGCGAGTCGAACGCCCGACCTACTGGTTCGTAGCCAGTTGCTCTATCCACTGAGCTACGGGCGCACATTGCAGAAGATGCAACCTGAACAGGATACAGGATATCGCGCAGTCGCCGCAAATCCGGCATTGCATGCAGCCGATGCCCTGCGGCGCGGCTTCGCGCTCACCTGGTGGCGGTCCTGAAGTTGCGATCGGGAGTAGCGATCGGGAGTTGCGATCGTGGAGTAGCGATCGGGAGTAGCGATCGGGTGATGGCTAGCTTGCGGTGGGTTGCGGTGCCGGCGCGGGTTCAGGCTGGGGCGGAATAAGTGAGACGCGCTCGACGATGTCGAGGCCGGAGCGACGCAGCAAGTTGTGCACGATGGGTTCGGTGAGCCGGGTTGCGTCGTATTCGATGCGGACGCTGCGAGCGGTCTCGTCGAGGACAAGCCCGCGAATTCCGTAGACTTCGCGAATGCGGCCGAGCGCCATCATTTCGGCTTCGCCCGGCGGAACGCCGAAACGGTACATTACGTCCAACTGCGTCATAGCTCTATCCTAACAAGCCGCGGGGAGGGCTCAGGAGGCGAGCTTTTTGAGATAGCTGAGGATCTCGGGACTGGTCCACTCCTGGGGCCCGATGAACTTGCGGCGGATCATCCCGTTCTTGTCGATGACGTAGGTCTCGGGGAAGCGGGAGGTGCCGTACATTCCGTTGGAGCGTTCGTCGCCGTCGCGCACGGTGAGCAGCGAGACGGAGTGCTGCTTGAGAAAGCGCTGGTAGGCGGCGGCGCTGTGGTCGGTGGAGACGGCGACGATCTGCACCTGAGGCAGATCCTGTTGTAGCTGCTCGAGGCTGGGGAGTTCCTCGATGCAGGGAGCACACCAGCTGGCCCAGAAGTTCAGTACAACGACGCGGCCGTGCAGCTTGTTGAGGTCGACAGCATGCTGGCCGTCGTTGAGCGCGAACATGGGGGCGCGGGTGCCGAGCTGCTCGGGGTGCGAGCCGCGATCGCAGCCTGTCACAGCGAAGATGCCTGTCACAGCGAAGATAAGGAACGCAGCCGTGGCGAGCAGTGCGGAAATTCGTCGCCCAGCCGGGCGCGCACTCAAGTTATCGACCATCCTTCCTATAATACGAACTTGTGTCAGACCGGCCCAACTCCGAGCAAGCGAAGCTCAGTCCCATCCCTGGCCTTCCCGTCGATAATGAACCGTCGCGCCCAGCGCCGCCTGCGGCGACCGAAGGCGCGCGTACGACGCCGATGGGCGAAGAGATACGCTTCGAACTGAGCGTGATTATTCCGGCGCGCAACGAGGAGCAGAACCTTCCCGCGTGTATCGAGAGCCTGCTGGTGCAGGATTCAAGCCTGTTTCCGCTGGGCACGGATTGGGAGTTGATCGTGGTCGACGACCACTCGACGGACCGCACGCGTGCGATTGCGCAGGAGGCGGCAAAGCATGAAGGCGTTCGCGTGCTGGAGGCGCCGTCGCTGGCCGATACGCGGGGTGGTTTTACCGGCAAGACGAACGCGTGCTGGTTTGGCGCGCAGCATGCACGAGGAAGATGGCTTCTGTTTACCGACGCCGATACGATGCATGAGCCGAACGATCTTCGCCACGCGCTGCATGAGGCAGAGAAGTACAAAGCGGTTTTGCTGTCGTACTCGCCGCGACAGATCGTGACGGGCCTCGCGCAGCGCGCGCTGATGCCGCTGATCTTCTCCGAACTCACGAGCGTCTATCCGCCGGCGGAGGTGAACGACCCAAGCAAGCGCACGGCCGCGGCGAATGGGCAGTTTCTGCTGGTGGAGCGCGGAGCCTATTTTGCGATCGGAGGACATCGGGCGGTGGGCGGGTCGGTCCTTGAGGATGTCGATCTCGCGTGGAACATGAAGCGGGCCAAAAAGGCGATTCGTTTCCGCTATGCTCCGGATGCGCTGAGCACGCGCATGTATCGCGGATTCGGCGACATGGTGGAGGGGTGGACGAAGAACCTTGCGCTGCTGTTTCCCCATGCACTGCGGCTTGCGGCGTGGCGTTTGCTCGACATCATTCTCCTGCTGCTGCCGCTGTTGATCTGGCTGCTGCCGTACCTGGTTCTGTGGCAGCGGGCGGCGATTGTGCTGCTGTGGCTGCGAACGGTGATCCGCTTCTATACTCGGGTAGCGCGATCACACTTCGGGTTCGTCAACTGCACGCTCTCGGTTATTGGACTGCCGTTGTTGATCATGCTGCTGGTGCGCAGCTGGATTCAGCACCACCTCTTCCACAAGGTAGCGTGGAAGGGAAGGGCATATCACACCGACCGGTAGCATTTTGTAACAAGAACGGGTGTCGCGCATCTAATGAGGTAGCACAGTAATTCTCTTATGGTTCTTCTGACACGCAAAGCCGAGTTCTCCGCCGCCCACTTCTACTTCAATCCCGCGTGGAGCGAGGAAGAGAACGAGCGGGTCTTTGGGAAATGCGCCAACCGCCAGGGACACGGCCATAACTACACGCTGGAGGTGACGGTGGCCGGCGAACCGGATCCGGTGTCGGGTTTCGTCGTGGATCTCAAACAGCTCAAAGACATCCTGGAGAGCGAAGTCCTGTCGGTGTATGACCATCGGCATTTGAACTATGAGGTGCCCGAGTTCGCGTCCACGGTTCCCACTACAGAGAACATCGCTGTGGCGATCTGGCGGCGACTCGACCATAAGATCCCCAACGCGAAGCTTCATCGCGTGCGCGTGTATGAGATGGCTGACCTGTTCGCGGACTTCTACGGAGAGGGCGCATGAGAGGGAGCCAGCCGCATGCACATTTGTCGCGCCGATACCACTTTGCCGCCTCTCACCGGCTGCATGTTGACGCGCTTTCGTCCGAGGAGAATCGCGCGACGTTCGGCAAATGCAACAATCCCTATGGCCACGGGCATGATTACACGGTGCAACTCACTCTCTCGGGCCCGGTCGATCCGGAGACGGGCATGGTCACGAACCTTGCTGATCTGGATGCTTTCGCGGAACGTGAGATGTTCGCGCGCTTCGATCATGCGAATTTGAATACGCTGGAGTGCTTCCGCGATCTTGTGCCGACAACGGAGAATCTCACAACCGAGATATGGCGCATCTTTGCAGAGTACCCGCATGCAACGTTAGAGCGTGTTCGCGTGGAGGAGACGAGCAACAACTCCTTCGATTATTTTGGCGCCGGCCCGCAACCAAAGGCCGCAACATTGCACCTGTAACTCGAAAGACTGATGACGACAAAACTACCGGTAGAAAAGCCAGGCCCGGACCGCCCGGGAGAGACGCCCGCACAGCGCGCAGCCGAGGCGGCACACGTGGAACTGGGGCAGGCAACGCTTCAACAGATCTACTCAGAGCTGTTGCACCGCATAGGCGAAGACCCGTCCCGCAACGGGCTGGTGCGAACGCCGGAGCGTATGGAGAAGGCGATTACCTTTCTGACGCGCGGCTACGGTCAAACGGTCGAGGGGGTGCTTCATGAAGCTCTGTTCGACGTCGACTACGACGAGATGGTGATCGTCAAGGACATCGAGTTCTACTCGCTTTGCGAACATCATCTGCTGCCGTTTTTCGGCAAGGCTCACGTGGCCTATCTGCCGGATGGCAAGGTCATCGGGCTGAGCAAGGTTGCACGCATTGTCGATCTTTTTGCGAGGCGGCTGCAGGTGCAGGAACGCTTGACGCAGCAGATTGCCGAGGCTGTCTTTGACGCGGTTCGTCCGCAGGGTGTCGGTGTGGTGCTTGAAGGGCAGCACTTGTGCATGATGATGCGCGGTGTGGAGAAGCAGCACTCGGAGACGGTGACCAGCTCGATGCTGGGTGTCTTCAAATCGCAGCAGCAGACTCGCAATGAGTTCCTCTCGCTGATTGACGCCAGGCCCTTCAGCCGTTAGAGGTAGGGGTATGAACGGGCTCCTCATCATCGATAAGCCTGCGGGCATGACCTCGCACGACGTGGTTTCGATTGTGCGCCGTGCGACTGGTGAGCGCAGCGTCGGACACCTCGGGACACTTGATCCGATGGCTACCGGAGTGCTCCCGCTGCTGCTGGGAAAGTACACGCGACTGGCGCAGTTCTTTTCCGACTCGGACAAGTACTACACCGGTACGGTCCGCTTTGGCTTTGCCACGGACACCTTCGATGCGGAGGGAGAGCCGCAGTCTCAGCCGATGCCGCTTGCGCTTACGCTCGACCAACTGCGTTCGCTCGCGGCGCGATTCCATGGAACTATCGACCAGGTCCCGCCGGTGTTTTCAGCGAAGAAGATCGGCGGTGTTCCGGCGCATAAGCTTGCACGAGCCGGTAAGGAGGTGCTGGTAAAGCCTGCGCGGATTACGATTCACAGCTTCACGCTCGATTCGCTCGAGGGTGATACGGCAAGCTTCACGATGCATGTCTCGGCTGGAGGGTATGTGCGCTCGGTTGTGCATGAGCTGGGTGAGATGGCCAGGTGTGGAGCGCATCTCGCGTCGTTGCGGCGCACTCAGGCTGGGGCGTTCACACTGGCGCACTCACTGACAGTGGATGAAGTAAAGGCACTTACGCCGGCCGAGATTGAAGCACGGCTTCCTCACCCGCGTACGATGCTGCCGGATCTACCGTCCGTGATTGTGGATGAACTCACCGCCGGGCGGATTCGAAACGGCATGCAGGTGAACGTGCAGGAGCTCTCGTCTGCTCCGCTGATCAAAGTATTCAGCGGGCCACGTGAGCTGCTCTGCATCGCGCGCCGCATTGCGGGAACGCTGGTGCATCCTGTTGTGGTGCTGGGGTGAAGGGGCTATTTCTTCAGCATCGGTTGAACCAATTTCTGGACGTTTGCTGCCACCTGCTTTGCACCTTGCGCGGTGGGGTGCACGCCGTCGGCCTGGATGTCACCCTCGACGCCATAGACGCTCTGTAGCAGAAAGGGCAGCAGTGGAAGGTGAAACTGCGTGGCGAGCCTGGGATACATTGCATCAAATTGCGCGATGTAGTCCTGGCCGTACTGGGGTGGAAGCGAGATGCCAGCGAGCGCCACCTTGACGCCGCTGCGCTGCAGGCGTTCGATCATCGTGGTGATGTTTTGCTGCATCATGGAGACGGGCAGGCCACGCAGACCGTCGTTTCCTCCGAATTCCAGGACAACGATCTGCGGCTTGTGCGCGAGCACGCGGTCGATGCGTTCGAGGCCGTCCTTGGTTGTGTCACCGCTGACGCCCTCGTTGACAACCCGGTAGCGATAGCCCGAGGCGTCGAGCAGGCGCTGCAGGTCGGCTGGATAGCTCGCCGCTGGTTCAATTCCAAGGCCGGCGGTGAGACTGTCGCCGAAGCAGACGATCACCGGCCTGGAGTCTGTGGAGGCGTCGGGGTTGGAGGCGGAGGCTGTCGGTGGGGGCGGATCGACGGCCGCTGAAGGCTGTGCGACTGGAGCCGAAGTGACGGCTGCACCCTGCCCGGAAGCGGACTTCGGGACGCCCGGGGAGGCGCTGCAACCCGCGAACACCACAAGCCCGGCTAAGATGAGAACCGAATCGAGTTGCAGCCCGTATCTTCTAATCACGGCTTTAATTTTACCCAGAGGCCCATCTTTGCTTTCTAATCCAAGCTCAACAAATTCTGACACGGCTTCCACTCCTATCATCGTGGTTGAGGCCTTACGCAAAAGCCTTCGCACCGGATCCACGACGGTCGACATTCTGCGCGGACTGGATTTCACTATCGGGCGCGGCGAGTTTGTCGCCATCATGGGAGCGTCCGGATCCGGCAAGTCGACGCTGCTTGGTCTGCTGGCAGGACTCGACAACCCGAGCTCTGGTAATGTGCGATGGCAGGGAACCGCGATCAGTTATCTGCCGGAGAATGAACTGGCGCAGCTTCGCGGCCGGACCATCGGCTTCGTCTTCCAAAGCTATCAACTCATTCCGACGCTGACGGCACTTGAGAATGTGCTGCTGCCATATGAATTGAACGCGGCGGCGGGAAGTCGTCGCGAGGGGTTAGAGCGAGCAAAAAAGCTTCTTGCTTCGGTGGGACTCAGCGAGCGACTCGACCATTATCCGGTTCAGCTCTCCGGCGGCGAGCAGCAGCGCGTCGCGCTGGCGCGCGCCTTCATGCTGCGGCCACCGATCGTGCTTGCCGATGAGCCTACGGGGAATCTCGACTCGACCAACGGGCAGCACGTGCTGGATCTGCTGCTGGAACTGAACCGCGCGGAAGGTACAACGCTGGTGCTTGTGACGCACGACCCCACGCTGGCCGCGCAGGCTTCGCGCCGAATCATTCTGCGCGATGGAGAGATTGTCGCCGAAGAGCACAGCGCAGCTGTGAGCGAGGTCTGACGATGGCATCGCTTTCGTACAGGACAGCCGCCCGCATCGCGACGCGTGAGCTGCGCAGTTCGCCGGGGAAGTTTGCGTTCGTTTTACTTTCCGTTGCGGTAGGCGTGGCTGCGCTTACCGGAGTGCGGGGGTTCTCCGCGTCGTTTCGCTCGATGCTTCTGTTGCGGGCGCGCAGCATCCTGGCTGCGGACATCGCCGCGCGCACGATGGAAGTGCCCACGCCTTCGGAACAGTCGGCGCTGGATAAGATCCAAGGCCTGGAGGCAACGCCGGTTACCGAGATGCTCTCGATGGCATCGTCGACGACCTCGCTTGATCCGCTGCTGGTTGCGCTCAAAGCTGTCGATCCCATGAGGTATCCGTTCTATGGCGATGTCGTGCTGGAGCCTGCGATACCGCTGCGCGAAGTTCTTACCGACGCGACGGTTGCGGTTGGCGACGATCTGCTGCTGCGTCTCCACGTCAAGCGTGGGGATTCGATCAAACTCGGGAACAGCACGTTTCGCATTGCTGCTGTTGTGACTGATGAACCTGACCGGCTGACCGGGTCCTTCGCAGCGGGTCCACGCATCCTGATTTCGCAACACGCGCTTGCCGGCACTGGTCTGCTGGCACCGGGCACGCGCGCCACGCGCCGTTTGCTGTTCAAGCTGCAACCGACAACTTCCGGTCAGCCTGCATCGGATGCGCACGTCGCCGATCTGCGTACACAGCTGGAGGCAATTCTGCCGCAGGCGCAGATCAGCGACTATCGCGAGGCCAATCCATCGATCACACGTGCGCTGGATGGGGCTACCGGGCTGTTGTCGCTGATGTCGCTGGTTGCATTGGTGCTTGGTGCGGTCGGTGTTGCGATGGCCATGCGCGCGCACCTGCAACAGCGGCTGGACTCGATTGCGATCATGAAGTCGCTCGGCGCGGGCTCGTCGCAGATCATTCGTATCTATTTGCTGCAGACGCTGCTGCTTGGATTTTGCGGGGCCGTGCTCGGTGTGGTATTGGGCCTGGGCGTGCAGCTTACACTGCCGCTGTTTCTGGCCAAGCTGCTGCACCTCACGCCGGGTTTCCGAATTGACACGAACGCGGCGCTGCTGGGCCTCGGCGCTGGTGTGCTTACGACGCTGCTCTTTACGCTGCCGCCACTGCTGGATATCCGCAATGTACGGCCGATCCTCATTCTTCGGCGCGCAGTAGAGAACGAAGAGTCACCGCTGTTCACGCGCGCGGCGAAACATTTGCGTGGCTCAGGCCTGCAGATTGCTGCGACGGCGCTTATTCTTGTTGGGCTCGCTGCGCTCGCGGCTACGGTTGCGGATTCGCGGCAGGTCGGCGGCTACTTTGCGGCGGGGCTGCTTCTCGCGCTCCTGGTGCTGCTTGGCGCTTCGGCGCTGACGCTTCTGTTGCTAAAGGTGTTTCTCAACACCACGCGGCGCCAGCTTCCGTCTGTGTTGCGGCATGGTCTTGCGAATCTTTACCGGCCAGGCAATCCTTCCGCGGCGCTGCTGGCTGCGCTGGGGCTGGGGGTTATGCAGATCGCCGCGATCTCGATGGTGCAGCGATCGATTGTCGGTGAGATGCAGGCGACTACAGCGGCCAAACTGCCGAACCTGTTTCTCATTGACATCTCTACCGGCGAGGTTGCCGGCGTACGCTCATTGCTGGCGATACAGCCGGCGGTTCAGGGAACTCCGGAGATAGCGCCGGTTATCTCTGCGCGAATCACCGCGATCAACGACACGCCGTTCCAACAGCTTCACCTAAAGCACATGCCGCGTCGCGGTGTCATGTCTGCGCAACTCACCTGGCCGCCAACGCCGGATGCTCCACCTCCCGGCGACAAGGTGGTCTCCGGCAAATGGTGGAGCGCGCAGGAGGCTGCCGACGCCTCGCATCCACTGGTCGCCATCGAACGTCACGAGGCCGAGCGCTTGAATGTGCACGCAGGAGACCGTGTCACTTTCATGCCGCAGGATGAGCCGATCACGGCCACAGTTGCAACGCTCTACGAAGCTGACAGTCAGCATGCTTTTTCACGCGCCGAATTTGTGCTGCCGGAGGCTGTCCTTCGCAGCCTTCCCGTCACCTGGTACGGCGGATTGCACTGCGATCCCACCGCGACCGGCCAACTGCGTCGCATCCTTTATCAGCACTATCCAACCATTACAGTTATCGACGTCGCCGCCACCGTCGAGACCGTGCGCCAGGTGCTGCTGCAGATCAGCTACGTCATCCAATTTCTTGCCGGCTTCAGCACCTTCGCCGGCATCGTTATCCTTGCGAGCGCGATTGCCGGAACACGATATCGGCGTATCCGCGAGGTCGTCGTGTTGAAGACGCTGGGCGCTACTCGCCCGCGCATTGCCAGCATCTTTTCGATCGAGTTTGCTGTGCTCGGCCTCATTGCGGCGGTGGTGGGGCTGGTCTTCGCAAACGGCCTTGCACGCCTTCTGCTGAAGCGCGTTTTTCACTTCGACTATCACTTGAACATCGGGTGGAACCTTGCTGCGCTGGGTGTGACCGCGGCGCTGACGGTTGCCGCGGGTTGGCTGGCGAGCCATCGCGTGTTGGGACAGAAGCCGCTTGAGGTTCTACGCGAAGAATAGATCTACAAAGCGCGCGAGTTGACCCATTCGGAGGACGCCCGTACACTCAGTAAGGCGGCTGATTGTGGCTCCCGCCCGAGCCTGCAGCTGCCATTTTTCAACCTGAATTGCCCTCTCGTTCAATGGTAGGACAGTCGGCTCTGAACCGATCAATCGGGGTTCGAATCCCTGGGGGGCAACCAAGACGGCACGCCCTCGTACTGTCTTGGACTCATCCGAACTAATCGGAACTCAATAAAATCAGCGTTTTACACAGTGTTTTGGTGCTAATACGTCCGCGGACGTGCGCCAACAGCCGCCTAAAAACTGGGGTACGAATCGGGGTACAATTTGCTGCAAGGTGGGGTACGGTCGATAAGCTGCCACGCGGAGGTGAAATTTGGCGCTCACGGACACCGCGATCCGCGGAACGAGGCCGGCGGCGAAACCGTTCAAGATCTATGACCGAGCGGGCCTTTTCCTGCTCATCAATCCCAACGGATCGAAACTCTGGCGTTGGCGCTATCGCTTCGATGGCAAAGAAAAGCTAATGGCCCTTGGCGAGTACCCTCTCTTGAGCCTCAACGATGCTCGTGAATTGCACTTCCTAGCGCGCAAGACTTTAGCCGGAGGTGCTGATCCTATGGCACAACGAAAGGCAGAAGCCGAGGCCAAACAAAGACAATTAACGGCACGTCGGCGCGAAGCCGAGACAAGTTTCGAGAAGATCGCCGCCGCCTGGTGGGTGTGGTGGTCAATCGGGAAGTCTCCGCGTCATGCGGACACCGTGATGCGACGCCTGAAAGCAGACGTGTTTCCTGCTTTCGGTCACAAGTTCATCGATGCGGTGACAGCTGCCGAC
>DATNGO010000120.1:0-4659 GCA_035605855.1 Acidobacteriaceae bacterium
CCTCATCACGCATCGCATCCAGGACGCCTTCACCCTCGCCACACACCGCTACAACGCCGCCCAAAGCAAGATGGAGCTCATCCCTGACGGCGGCATTGACCCCAGCACCAAATTCCTGGTCCTCAACGAAGGCCGCGTCGTCTTCGACGGCACCACCACCGAACTCACCAGCAGCACCGACGACTGGCTGCGCGCCTTCATCTCCTGAAGGTGTCTTGAAAGGGCGCGGCTTTTAGCCGCGCCGTAAGCACCAATACGAAAGAGGGGCTTTAGCCCCTGAGGGAATCTTCACCCACCCACTGCCAGCGTCCTGTGAAACAAATCCAGCGCCAGCCCAAACATCGACCTCGCCAGCTCCGGGTCGTACCGCACGCCCTCATCACGCAGAAACGCGTGCGCGCCGTTCACCTCATGCCAGTTCAGCCTGACTCCCGCCTTGTTCAGGGTATCGAGAATCAGCATCCTTCCCTCCGTCGGAATATGCGGATCCTGGCGTCCCCACACCATCAGCAGCTCGCCTTTAATCTCACCCGCGTGCACCAGCGAATCATCATGCCGCCCCTTGCCCAGACTCCCCTTGTGAATATCCGTCGCGTAGAAGCACACCGCACCCAGCACCTCTTTGTTCATCGCCGCGCGGAACGCCAGGTGTCCGCCGATGCAAATCCCCATCGAGCCAAGCCTGCCCGTGCAATCTGCGCGCTGCGCCAGATGCGCCAGCACCGCCCGTGCATCGTCATCGAACGCCCGCACCGTCTTTGTCGTCTTCAGCGCATTCCCGCGGTCCGATCCTGCCTGGTCGTACCCCAGCACTGTCCCGACCGGCTCATACTCGTGATAGATCTCCGGCACTGCGACTACATATCCGTGTCCTGCCAGCTGTGCGGCCAGCCGCCTCACCGGCTCCGTCACCTGAAAGATCTCCGAGTAAAGCAGCACTCCCGGGTAACGCCCCTCCGCATGGGGTCCCCGGCGAGCTCGCTCGCTGGGGTCGGCCGCTGGCCGAATAACATGTGTCCGCATCACTCCACTCGGCGTCTCCAGATCGACAAACTCCTGCACAGTAACCATCGTTCAGCTCACTCCTGCTTCCAGTCCGCATCAGCACGGGCGCACACCTCGCAACCTGAGCACGCCTCTTTGCTTCTTATCGTTATCGACGCACAGCGCGGTAAAACGTCAGGAGGTCCCTGTGCAAGACCAGCCAACTTACACCGCCGACCAGGTCGCCCGCGCCGCCCGCGAGCTCCGCGAAGCCGCCGGCGCGTCCCAGCAGCGCTTCACCGCCGCCCAGGTCGTCGCCATGCTCTCCGACGAGGTCCGCCTGCTCCGCGAGCGTGCCTTCTCCGACGAACGCATCGCCGATCTCTTCACTGGATTCGATATCGAAGTCACGCCCGAAGACATTGCTCGCGTCTGATTCCCAAATCGGAATCCCCAAATCGGAATCCCAAATCGGAATCAAAGACAAACTCTAAAGCTTGTCTTGACGGGGGGCCGGTACCAGCTTGTCTCGACGGCGGGCCGGTACCCCGACGCTTTAGCGTCGGGTCTCATAGCGTCAAAAAAATGTAGGGGGCTTTAGCCCCTTGGGGATTCTCACTGAACCGGTGTTAGTTCACCCCTGACTTGGCGCCGCTCCGAACCGCATCACCACGCAGGTCACATTATCCGTCCCGCCGCGCGCATTCACCGTCGCAATCAGCCGCTCGCAGATCTCCGCCGGCGTCATCGTCGCATCCGCAACGATCTTCCCAATCTCCGTATCCTTCATGTGCCGCCTCAGCCCATCCGAGCACAGCAGCAGCCCATCGCCCGCCTGCACCGTCTCCGTGTAGAAGTCCGGCTGCACATCGTCTTCAATCCCGATCGCCCGCGTAATCGCCGACTGCAGCGGCGAGCGCTCCGCCTCGGCCTCGGTCATCAGCCCCATCCGCATCTGTTCGGCCACATACGAGTGGTCACGCGTCACCTGCCGGATCATGCCTCCCCGCACCAGGTATGCCCGGCTGTCACCCACATTCAGCACCGTCAGCTCGTTGCCATCCAGCCGCGCCGCCACCAGCGTCGTTCCCATCCCGCGAAACCGCGTATCGTAGCTGGCCCTTGCCCTCACCGCACGATTCGCCGCTGCCGCCGCCCTGCACAATGCCCGCTTCGTCCGCTCACCGTCGGCGCTCCGGCTCGCCCCAATCTCCTGCTTCGCCACCTCCAGAAAGTTCTCGAGCGCCACATGACTGGCGACCTCACCGCCCGCCACCCCGCCCATGCCGTCGCAGATCGTCGCCAGCGCCAGCGATTCCACCACGCCAAACGTGTCCTGGTTCGTGCGCCGGACCAATCCGATGTCCGTACGTCCGGCGACCTCGAACTCCAGCGTGATCCGTCCTTCTTCCACACCCGATCGCACAGCCATCGCCCCCGCGCCGCCTCGGCCCGCCTTTTTAAACCCCACCAAGTATAGTCACCCCGTCACGCCCTCCCGTGCGCTTTGAAGCCTCCCGTGCGCTTTGAAGCCCCCGTGCACTTTGAAGCCTTCGGTGCACTTTGAAGCCTCCCGTGCACTTTGAACCCTCCCGGTGCTCTTTGAAGCCTCCGGTGCGCTTTGAAAGGGCGCGGCTTTAGCCGCGCCGTATGCACCCATACAAAAAAGGGGCTTTAGCCCCTGAGGGAATGCGCGGACAAACCTCCGCTTCCCATCGCACCAAAACCATGGTTAACTCTTTACGGATGCAAACTGCAGAGATCACCGTCTCCAAAGAGGACTACCTCAAGGCCATCATCGAGGCTGAGAGCGAAGGCCACACCGTCATCCCGGCCTTCCTCGCCCAGTGGCTTGGCGTCTCTGCGCCCGCCGTCACCAAGGCCCTCCGCCGCCTCCGCGAAGACGGCTACGTCAACTCCGCCACCGACGGCCCGCTCAAGCTCACCGTGAAGGGCCGCGAAGCCGCGCACCGCACCGCCCTGCGCCATCACCTCGTCGAGCGCATGCTCTCCGAGGTCTTCGGTATGGAGTGGCACCAGATTCACGCCGAAGCCGAGCGTCTCGAGCACGTCATCTCTCCCGCCTTCGAGGCCAAGCTCATTGAGCGGCTCGGCGAAGAAGGCGAGTGCCCGCACGGCAATCGCGTCCTCCCCGAAACCCCCGCGCAACTCAAGCGCCGCGGCCTGCTTCGCCTCTCCGAGGCCCCCGCAGGGTCGCCCTGCATCGTCGCCAGCCTTTATGAGCGCGACGCCCTCCTGCTTGAGTTCTTCCACACCCTGCGCATCGGTCCCGGTGTCACCCTCACACCCCTCTCGCGCAACTACGACGACACCCTCCGCGTCCGCGCGGGCAGCCGCGAAATTACCCTCGGCCTCTTCGCCGCCGACCGCATCTGGGTCCGGCCGCCCTCCCCTAAGAAACCCCGGCAATCCAAATAAGTAAACTTCGGCAACCGAACTCTGTTAACCATAGCTAAGTATTTGTGGCATACTGCATCTAAGACATAAGGTGCGGATGTCCTCAATGACTCCAGTGAAAGAGCTCGAACCGTCGGCAGAGCCGTCTCTTACACCAGCCGAGCCGTCCCTCCCCGACGCCTTTCGCTCCGTGCGCCTCACCCACACCGGAACCTTCTGGCGCCGCCTTATCGGCTTCGCCGGCCCCGGTTTCCTCATCGCCGTCGGCTACATGGACCCCGGCAACTGGGCCACGGATCTCGCCGGCGGCTCGCGCTACGGCTACACCCTGCTCTTCGTCATCATGCTCTCCAACCTGATGGCGATCCTCCTGCAAAGCCTCTCGCTCAAACTCGGCATCGCCTCCGAGCGCGACCTCGCCCAGGCCTGCCGCGAAACCTACAGCCGCCGCACCTCGATCATCCTCTGGCTCTTCGCCGAAATCGCCATCGCCGCCTGCGACCTCGCCGAAGTCATCGGCTCCGCCATCGCGCTGCAACTGCTCTTCGGCATCCCGCTCATCTACGGCGTACTCATCACCGGCGCCGACGTCCTCATCATCCTGCTCCTGCAAAACCGCGGCTTCCGCTATCTCGAAGCCCTCGTCATCACCCTCATCGGCACCATCAGCGTCCTCTTCGCCATCGAGGTCCTCCGCTCTCACCCCGACTGGCTGCCCATAGCCCACAATCTCTTCATCCCCTCAGCCTCCATCGTCACCAACCCCGACATGCTTTACATCGCCATCGGCATCCTCGGCGCAACCGTCATGCCGCACAACCTCTATCTGCACTCTTCGATCGTGCAGACGCGGAATTACGGCGACGACCGGCAAAGCCGGCGCGAGGCGGTCGGGTTCTCGACGATCGACTCGACGGTGGCGCTGATGTCGGCGCTCTTCCTGAACGCCGCGATCCTCGTCGTGGCGGCCGCGACGTTCCACGGCACGGGACATCAGGACGTCGCGGATATTTCGGACGCGTACCTGCTGCTCGCGCCGCTGCTGGGGACCAGCATGGCGGGTGTGGCGTTTGCCGTCGCCCTCCTCGCCTCCGGCCAGTCCTCGACACTCACCGGAACCCTCGCCGGCCAGATCGTCATGGAGGGCTTCCTCAACTTCCGCATGCGCCCCTGGCTGCGCCGGCTCATCACCCGGTCCGTGGCGGTCGTCCCCGCCGCCCTTACCATCTACTATGTCGGCGAGGAATCGACCCTGGG
>DATNGO010000121.1:0-9598 GCA_035605855.1 Acidobacteriaceae bacterium
CCAGCGGCCTCACCAACACTACCGATGGTCTTCCTCAGAACGGCGAGAGCCTCGGCTGCTTCAACCTCGGCCACGCCGCGTACGTGCAGGCCATGGGCACCAGCGCCTCGGCTGCACTCGCCGCCGGAGCCGCCGCAATCCTGCGCGCCGCGCGCCCCGACCTCACCGCAGCGCAGATCGTCGACGCACTCCGCTCCTCCGCCACGCGGTCCGCGAGCATGAAAGAGCCCGAGCTCAATCTCGCAGCCGCGCTCGCGCTTCCCTGATCCCACCTAACTCTTCATTCGACTCTGTATGCTGTGGGCCAGCTTTTCAATCTCAGCAGCCTTGTGCATCGCATCAAGCGAAAGCTGATCCTTGGTCGCATTGTCGACATCAGACTTCAGTTCGGTGCTGAGCGTCAGCAGCTTGTTCACATCGTCCTGCAGCTTCTTTTGGCGCTCGGCGCTCATCGCTTTAAGGCGCTCCTCATCCATGGGGGTGCGGTTCATGTCCGGCATGCCGTCTAAGGGTATCGACCCCGGCTGCGTCACCGAAGATCTCGTCTGATCCTTGACTGTCACCGCTGTCGGATCCTGAACCCTCTGCCGCGCCGGATCCTGAGACCTCTGCGCCCGCACAGCCCCGGTGTATCGGCAGAATCCCGCCCCCACCGTAAGCACCACGGCAGCTAAGACCACAACCCGCACTACCCGACCGCTCTCACCAGATTGCATCTTGAGTCCTCCTGACCTGCGCTACCGCACAGAGAAATCGGAATGGACCCGTTATAGAAGTTGCAAGACCTTTTTGGCCAGAGATCTCTCGCCGCCAGGCTCCGCCCCGCGGTCTCGCTCAGTTCTTCATCCGGCTCTGTACGTCGTGCGCCAGCTTCTCGATCTCCGCAGCCTTGCGCATCACATCCAGTGACAGCTCATCCTTGTTCGTCTTGTCGACATCGGACTTCAGCTCATTCGTCAGCGACTGCAGCTTGCTCACATCATCTTCCAGCCGACGATGCCGGTTGTCGTTCAGTGCCTTCAGGCGATCTTCACTCGACCGCGCGTGCATCGCATCCCCCGGTATATCCCAGTCATCCGACGGCATCGCTCCCGGCCGCACCGCCGAAGGCATCATGGGATCCTGACTCTTCTGCACCATCGGATCCTGATTCTTCTCGATCGTCTGGTCCAGACTCTTCTGCGCCTGCACCACGCCGGTGTCTCTGCCCAAACCGGCGCCCACCATCAGCGCCACAACACACAACACCGCCACTCGAAGTACCCGACTGCTCTCCCCGGATTGCAACTAGAGTCCTCCTGACCGCGCGACCACAGCAAAATCGGAATGGACTCTTTATAGAGGCTCTGAACCCTTTTGACCAGACCTCTCCACCACAGCGCGGTCCGCCCCGTCGCCGTCCTGCTCAGTTTTTCATCCGGCTCTGCACGTCGTGCGCCAGCTTTTCAATCTCCGCCGCCTTGCGGATAACCTCCACCGACAGCTCGTCCTTATTGGCTTTGTCGACGTCGGACTTCAGTTCGTTGGACAGCGCTAACAGCCTGTCCACATCGGCGGAGAGCTTCTTATGACGATCGTCGTTCATCGCCTTCATGCGTTCCGCATCCATGCGCGTGCGCAGCGGGTCGGGGATCACGGCAGGCTGATCCAGCGTCGGCAGTGTCGCTGGGCCGTTCTGCATCGTCGGCGGCGGTGGCGGGTTCCCCTTGCGCTGCGCCTCCACCACGTTGCTTTCCAAACGCAGCCCCGCTCCCGAGACCACCCCAAGCACCGCGGCACTCAACATCCCCACACGTACAATCTGTCTGATTCCTCTCGGTCGCATTTCACTCCTCCTTCGCCAGAGCTACCCGCCGCCGGAGAAACTCGTCATATGCTTGGCTGCAATCTCATATCCTGCGGAGTAGACCGGACTTTGCCCTTGATGATGACCCTTACTGCCTCGCTTCCACAAGAGGAGCGCTCCCTCGCCTCCCTCGAACATGGCTGGCACCTTGATCTGCTCAACTTTGTACAGCATGGCGTTCCGAAAATTGTCATTGCTTTGTTTCTGGCGCTCATTGCGCAGCAGATTCTCGCGTTCTTTGTAAAACGGATGCGCAAATCCGCCGCGGCGATGGTCGGTAACGCCCACCGGGCCGCGCAACTGCGCACGCTGGCAGGGATTATCCGGGCCACCGGCTACGGCCTTATCGGCTTTTATGTCTTCATCCAGATCCTCGGAGCCCTGGGAGTTCCGCTGGGCTCGTTCATCGCCGCCGCCGGCGTCATCGGCCTGGGCATCAGCTTCGGCGCGCAGTCCATCTTCAAGGACATGCTCACCGGCCTTTTCATCCTGCTCGAGGACCAGTACGCCATCGGCGACAACATCAAGATCGCCGGCCTTCAGGGTACCGTCGAGGACCTCACCCTGCGCATGACCAAGCTGCGCGACGGCGACGGCACGCTTTACATCGTGCCCAACAGCCAGATCACCACCGTCTCCAACCTCTCGCGCGACTTCTCCGTCGCCACACTCCCCGTCAGCGTCAGCACCGCCGAAAACCCCGACCGCGTCCTCCAGATTCTTGGCCGGCTCGCCGAAGAGGTTCGCCATGACGAGGCGTTCAAGGACGTCATCATCGACGACCCGACCGTGCTCGGCGTCGACAAGATCAGCGGCCACGAGGTGATCTACCCCGTCAACATCCGCGTGCAGGTCAATCAGCGCGACGGCGTTCTGCGCGAGCTCCGCCGCCGCATCCTGCTCGCCTTCGAAAAGGAAAACATCGCCTTCGGCAGCTCCAGCAGCACGCTGGTGCTGGAACGTCCCGACCCGACGCTTGCTCCGCCAACTCCGCCGGTCTCCACCGAACCCTCCCGCTAGCCCGGCATTCGCTCTGCGCCCCTGCGATGCCGGCCTGCTACCATCGGCGTTGTGAAGGACGCCCTGGAGCTCTGGGACTCATTCCTCATCGCGTTCAGCGCCCTGCTGCCGCTCATCAACCCGCTCGGCTCGGCGCTGGTCTTTCTTGGTCTCGTCGGTGACGCACCCGCCGGCGCCTATCGTGTGCTCGCGCGCAAGATCGCCATCAATAACGTCATCTTCCTGGTCATCATCGGGCTGCTCGGCTCCACGATCCTCCACTTCTTCGGTATTTCTCTTCACATCGTTCAGGTCGCCGGAGGCCTCGTCATCGTCGCCATGGGCTGGGCCGTGCTCAACGAGGCAGACCCCGCCCCCGTCGCGCGCGACAAAACCGCAGGCATTCAGGTCGGCCCCGACGCCAGTCTGAATGTACTTCAGCAGAAGGCCTTCTACCCCTTCACCTTCCCCATCACCTCCGGCCCCGGCACGCTCGTCGTCATGCTCACGCTGGCGACACGCGGGGAAGGCGGCGGTCTGGCCCTCAACATGCTCCGGCACGCCGGACTCTTCCTCGCCGTCGTCGTGCTCAGCGTGCTCGTCTGGGTCTGTTACGCCAACGCGCCGCGTCTCACGCGCGCGGTCCCTCCCGCGACGGCGCACGGAATCCTGCGCGTCGTCGCGTTCATCCTCATGTGCATCGGCGTGCAGATCGCCTGGAACGGCATCGCCGCGCTGCTCATGACCGTGCTGCACCCCTGATCGCCGCCGCCGGCTACGTCAGCGCAGCCTCAAGCTCCTCGTCGCTCGCGATCGGCGGCAGGCAGCTATTCCCTTTGCACACCATCGCAAACCCCGCCTCACTTGCGGGCGCATGGGGCAGCGTCTCCTGGAGCGCGGGCGGAAGCGTCTGCAACTGCTCGCGGCGTAGCTGAATCACGCTCTTGTTCACCATAAAGCGCGCCAGCGATGTCACCAGCATCTGCTTCGCCGCGGGATCGTCGCCCACCACGCACACCTGGAGCGGCGGCTCGATCATCCGGCGCAGTGCCAGCGCGTAGC
Organism: Acidobacteriaceae bacterium; assembly: GCA_035605855.1. GTDB lineage: Bacteria > Acidobacteriota > Terriglobia > Terriglobales > Acidobacteriaceae > Granulicella. The sequence continues at coordinate 3,908 of DATNGO010000121.1, forward strand.
TCGCGGCATACAGCCCGAAGTGTTCAACCACACCGGCAAAAGTCTCCAGCGTCTCCTGCGCGCGCGTCTCATAGTCCTTGTTGCTGGTCAGCGCCGCCAGCCGCAGCAGCACCGTCGCCGCCACCGCATTGCCCGCGGGCGTCGGAGAATCCTGCAACGGTTTGCGCCGCGCCGCCAACGCTCCAATCCGCTCCTCACTCGCATTCAACTCCGTGTCGAAGAACCCGCATCCCGTCACATCGTAGAAGCGCTTCAGCATCGCGTCGGCAATCCGCTGCGACACTTCGAAGTAACGCATTTCGCCGCTGGCCTCCCACGCATCCAGTGCCGCATTCGACACGAACGCGTAGTCGTCGAGCACACCCGGCACCGCGCGCTCCGGCGCCACGCCCTCGCCGTATGCGACCACATGCGCCAGCCCCGCATCACTCCACACCGCACCCAGCACACGATCCAGCGACTTCAGCGCAAACGCTACAGGTTCCTTCAAACCCAACGCGCGCCCCGCCGCGATGTACGCCGAGATACACATCCCGTTCCATCCCGTGTACACCGTCTTGTCGACGTACGGCGTGCGCCGCTTCAGCCGGGCTGCATACATCTTCTCCTTCGCCCCGCGCAGCAGCTCGCGAGCCCTGGCCTCGTCGATCCCCGGCGCCCTCGCAACCTCATCGAGCGGCCGCGGTGTGTGCAGCACATTCTTCGCCGGATTGTGATGCATATCGCCCACCGGCCGCAGATTGAAGTACGCCTCCGCAACGCGAAAGTCCTCCGCCGGCAACACCGGGGTCCCCGACGAACTCGTTGGTTGGGGTGAAAGCGCAGCCCGCGCCTCTTCACGCGTCCAGGTGAAGTAGTCGCCGTCGTCGTCCAGCGAATCATCCGCATCCTGCGACGCATAAAACCCGCCACGCTCGCGATCGCTCAGCCACTCATCCATCCAGCGCAGAATTCCGTTCGCCACCTGCGCAAACTCCGGATCGGCGAAGCTCTGGAACGCGTGCGCATAGTTCTTCAGCAGCTCGCTGTTGTCGTATGCCATCTTCTCGAAGTGCGGCACAATCCACTGCTCATCCACCGAGTAGCGATGGAACCCGCCCGCCAACTGATCGTGAATCCCGCCCGCGGCCATCTTCTTCAACGTGACCATCGCAACATTCCGCGCCGCCTCCGCATTCGCTCCACCGCGCGTCGCGGCGTCAATCAGCAGATCGATCGCGCCCGAATTCGGAAACTTCGGCTGCGATCCGAACCCTCCATTGCGCGCGTCGAACTGTTGCAGCGCCGACTCGATAATCTTGTCCAGCAGCGGCGCGCCCGGCTCTCCGCTGTGTCCTGAGAAGCTCTCGTTGTGCTCGATCATCGTCAGGATGCTCGACGCTGACTCCTCAACCTCCTCGCGTTTCTCCGCGAAGGCATGCGCCATGGTCAGCAGCACACGCTTGAAGCTCGGCCTGCCATAGCGCTCCTCCGGCGGAAAGTACGTTCCGCCGAAGTACGGCTTGCCCTCCGGCGTCAGAAACGCCGTCAGCGGCCATCCTCCTTGTCCGCTGATCGTGGCCACAGCCGACTGATAACGCGTATCCACATCCGGCCGCTCATCCCGATCCACCTTCACCGCGATGAAGTGGTCGTTCAGCACCGCCGCGGTCTCATCGTTCTCATAGCTCTCGCGGTCCATCACATGGCACCAGTGGCACCACACCGCGCCGATATCCAGCAGCACCGGCTTGTTCTCGCGCCTGGCCTTCTCAAAGGCCTCCGCGCCCCACTCATGCCACTTCACCGGCTGATGCCGGGCCGACCGCAGGTACGCCGACGCCGCACGCGCGAGCCCATTTTCCGTCGTTTCACTCATCTCAATCACTCCAATCTCTCAGCCTACCTGATTCATTAGGGATCAGGGATTAGGGATTAGGGATTAGGGATTAGGGATTAGGGATTAGGGACCAGAGATTGAGAACGCAAGCAACGCTTCCCCGCTGCAACGCACAAAAAAAAGGCCGCGACTCTCGCCGCAGCCTCTCCTGCTGTGCTTTTCTAATCCCTAATCCCTGATCCCTAATCCCTGCCTTTCTAATCCCTGCCTTTACTGCGGAATCGGCGGAGGTTCATCCGTCAGCGGCTTTGGAGGAGCCGGCGGCGTGGGCGCTGTAAGTCCCGGAATGTGCGGCCTCTGCGAAATCGTTCCGCTCGCTGCGTCCGTGATGCTCACGCCGTACTTGTCGAGGATGTTCGCCAGAATCTGGCTCAGCGACGCACGGTCACGCGCATAGGCCGCGTCCGCCGAGATCATGTTGTCCTCTGATGCCGCCAGGTTGCGCTCCATCTGCAGCACGTTCGCCGTCGTCGAAGCACCTAGTCTGTACTTCTTCTGCTCCGCATCCAGCGCCTGCGCCGCATAGTCACGCGCCGTCTGCGCGGACTGCACCGCCGCGCGATCGTTCGTCAGCGCATAGACGACATTGATCACCTGGATGCGAATCTGCGTGTACAGCTGTTGCATCCGCATCTGCGACTGCCGGTACTCCATCTGCGACCGCACCTGGTCCGCCTGGGCCGTGCGGTTGCGGAGCGGGATCTGCAGATTCACACCCACAGCCCAATCCGGCGAGGTGTTGTTCAACGTGTTGGCCAGCACCGTGCCATAACCCGAGCCCGGCACCGTACCCGGAGGGCACGGCACAAAGTTGCCGGGGGTCGTGCCCCCGCAGTTCAGGTTCGGATTCTGCGCTCCGCCCACGCCACTGCCGGCGTAGAAAGCATACGCATCCAGCACCGGCAGCAGGCCATTCTTCTCTGCCTTGATGGTGATCTCGTCGTTCTTCAACGTCAGCGTAGCCTGCTCAATCTGCGGATTGTTCTGGTACGCCTCGCGGATCAGGTCCTCGGTCTGCATGTCCTCTTCGGGCAGACGCTCCAGGCTCACGCGATCGGTCGGAATCACCGGCGCATTTGCCAGTTGCGGATCGTTCAGGTTGCGCGCAATCGCCTGCTTCATCAGCAGCTGCTGATACTCCAGGTTGCTCTGCGAGGTAATCAGCGCCTGCCTGTCGCTCGCCACCGCGGCGTCGGAGTTCACCACATCCAGCGGCGCCAGCGTGCCGATCTGCAGCTGCTTGCGGTTGTCGCTCGCCAGTTGCGTCGACTGCTGCAGCGCGCGGTCCTTGGCCTGCTCGTCCTCGTACGCGCTCACCAGCGCCCAGTAGATGCTCTCCACCTGCCCGATCGTGAAGATCAGCTGCTGCCGGAAGGCCGAGTCCGTGATGCGCCGCGTGTTCTTCGCCTGGATGATGAAACGCTCGTTCACCCACTTGCAGCAACCCTGCAGCAGGTGCTGTGTAACCTGCGCGCGGAAACTCGACTGCAGCAATGGACTGAAGCTCGTGCGTTCGCTGTTCGTCGTCACATGCGTGTTGTTGAAGCCCACGGTCATCGACGTGCCTGTGACAAACCCTTCCGAGTAGTTGAAGTCGTACGTCGCCGTGTTGTTCGCCAGCGTGTTTGTGCCGGTCAAAAAAGTCGTTGATTGCGCCGTGTTCGCCGACTCATACTGCAGCGTGCTCGTAAAGTTCGGGTCCAGCAGCTCCGGCTGCGGTCCGCCGCCGGTCGTGCTCAACACCAGGCCGCCCGCGCCCGCGCCACCACCGCCCGCCGCGCTCGTCGTTCCGCCCGGCCCGCCACCGCCGGTAATCGTCGAGCTCGATCCGCCCAGCGTGTTCGCCACGATTCCGGTCGAGACACCACGCAGCGACGCGCCGGCCTTCGCACGCAGAATGTCCGTGTCCGCAATATCCAGGTTGATGCGCGCAATCGCGATGTCGTAGTTGTTCTCGAGCGCCAGCGTCACCGCATCGTTCAGGCCAAGGTAGATCTTCCCATCGCGCAGCAGGTCACGCAGGTCCGGCGTGTTGCTCAACCGCGGCGCTGGATAATGCTGTGGAGTGTAATCGCGAAATGGACTCGGCCAGAACGGGATCGGCTCCGTATAGTCCTTGCCCGTGGAACGCAGATACAGCGGCTCAGTCAGCTTCGGAGCAGGCGCCTGCGGCAGTCCCGGCGTCCCCGTCGTATCGTTCTGAACGCCCTGTTGCGCCGCCGGTGCGGTCGGGTTCACCGTGCCCGCCGGTTGCTGCGCCGCTGGAGTCTGCGCCGGTGTCTGCTGCTGGGTTGCAACAGAGTTCTCCCCGTTCGCGGACGCGACCGGAGTCTGTGCCATGGCAGTGGTCAACATCAGGGCGACGCACGCCGCAGCCTGCAAATCCCTCAATCTCACGTTCGCTTCTCCGCGCTTCCGGTTCAAGACCTTTGCGCTTCAGAGGATTGTCTTGCCGTTCTGTTGCAATACGGCCAAACCAGACCCGAAGTTCCACCCGGACGAACGGAAGTCAAAGGGTCGCTTCAGTATATCGTCCAGAACCCGCTCGGTTTGCATCCACAACGAACCCTTATCTCTGATCTCTGACAATGTTACTGTCGCTGAGTGAACGCATCCACCAACTGGAAGCTGTCTGTCGCTTACGACGGTTCCGGCTTTCATGGCTGGCAGGTCCAGCCAGGCCTCACCACCGTCCAGGGCACGCTCGCCGACTGCATCGAGCGCCTCACCGGTGAACGCACGCTTCCCCAGGGCTCCGGACGCACCGACGCCGGCGTCCACGCACTCGCGCAGATCGTCAGCTTCCGCCTCGCCGCTCCCCTGCCCGCCGCCAACCTCCAACGCGCGCTCAACCGCATGCTGCCCGCCGCCATCCGCGTCCTCTCCTGCGAAGTGGCTCCGCCCAACTTCCACGCCCGCCACTGCGCCCGCGGCAAAACCTATGAGTACCGCATCTTCGAGCGCCGCACCCGCCCCATGCCCGGCCGGCCCGCTCTCGACCGCATCTGCCCGCCCTTCCTCGCACCCTACGTCTGGGACTGCCGCTGGCCCCTGTCTCTCGACGCCATGACAGACGCCGCCGCACTTCTCCTTGGCTCGCACGACTTCACCTCCATGGCCGCCACTGATCCGGACCGTAGCCAACGGGACGAAGACGACGACTCACCCTCATCCCACCCCATCAAGCTCAGCCCCGTCAAAACCATCACGCTTGCCGAGTGGTCAAGGGTCTCCGCTGACGGTCCGTCAGTTCGACCTGATCCCTGTTCGCTGATCCCTGATCCCTCTCTCCTCATCTTCCGCATCGCCGGCACCGGCTTCCTTCATCACATGGTGCGCAACATCGTCGGCACACTCGTCGAGATCGGCCGCGGCTCGCTCTCGCCCTCTGACCTCACGCGCATCCTCGACGCCCGCGACCGCACCGCTGCCGGCCCCACCGCGCCCGCCCGCGGCCTCTACCTCGTCGAGGTCGTCTACGACCCTGCGACCGAAACATCTCTCTCCACAACACTCACCGGGGCCGCCTCATGACGCCCTCACCCTCCGCTGCCGCCAACTCCCGCATCACCACCCTCGCCGCCGACCGCAGCGTCCACCGCGCCTTCCACTGGCTGCACCTCTACGAGCAGCAGCTCCGCCGCTGGCACCGCGAGTTCGTCGCCATCCCCGCTCCGCCCTTCGGCGAAGCCGACCGCGCCGCCTGGTTCGCCGCGCGCTTCGAGCACCTCGGCCTCACCAACGCCCACCTCGACCCCGTCGGCAACGCCCTCGCCGAACTCCCCACGTCTGCTTCGAAGGAGACGGACTTT
>DATNGO010000122.1:0-7514 GCA_035605855.1 Acidobacteriaceae bacterium
ACGCTCGATCCAGAGCGCGTACCGGTACGTGAGCGCGGCGATGGCGAACACGGTTGCCACGAAGTATCCGATGAGCGCCGCGTCGAAGTCGGCGAAGCCGCGCGAGCCGATGAACACGAGGACGAGCGTGACGATCGTCGCAACAGCCGCCGCACTGGCGGCCCGCACCCTGACATTCCGTGCCATTTCAGGAGTATGCGACTGTCGGGAGACCGCGGCAAGCACATCCCGGGCGAGATGGCTCGTCATTGCGGCCGTAGGCCTGTATAGCGTGGTGGCCTACGACGCGACGCAACGCGTGCACGAGATGGGCGTGCGCATGGCGCTCGGCGCCAGGCCTCCGCATGTGATGAGACTCACCCTTGGTGATGGGCACCGGGGCAGATCCAGCGAACGCGCTACGGGCCGAGTGATCGGGCGTTGTACCAGAAAGAGCATCCCCGGTCCACGGACCGTGAGCTCACTCGTACAACTGGCTGATGTCCGCCGCGGCCAGTTCCACCAGAAACTCCGCGATCCTGGCGACGACGAGGTCGATGAATTCCGCGCCTTTCGCCGCTGTTGCTCCGTGCGGATCGCCAATGCCCGTGTCGTCCGTGACCTGCGTCCAAGCGCGCGGCGTCCACGCCCACTTTTCACGGAATCCCTGTATCCTGAAGCGGCGCGCCGTACCGGGCCCGGCCTCGGACAAGGGAAGAACCAGCTCCGGTGCGAGATGCAGCATGACGCTCGTCTCCAGCTCGCCGGCATGGTCGCCAGGGAGAAAGAACTGCTCGGCGTCCACCACCTGGTACCAGTTCACGCTGCACAGCAGAACCCGCGGGTACCTGGGCTGCAGTTCGCGGATCATCTGGCGGAAGTCGTTACCCCCGTGCCCGTTGATGATCACCAGCTTGGTCAAGCCCTGCTCCGCGAGTGAGGCGGTGATGTCGCTCAGCACCGCCGCCTGTGTCGCCGGGTTCATGTTGATGGTAAGCGGAATGTCGAGCTGGCCCGTGTTCACGCCAAAGGGCATGGCGGGAAGAACAATCACCCGCGTACCGCGATCCCATGCAATGCGCGCGGCCTCGCAGGCCACGTGGCGGGCATGGATCATGTCGGTGGCGTACGGCAGGTGGTAGTTGTGCGCTTCGGTGGCGCCCCAGGGGAGAATTGCGGCCTGGAAGCGGGTTTGCTTCACCGCCTTCCAGGTGGTCTCCGCCAGTACGTACGGTCGCGCCCGGTCGTTCATGGCGTGGCGCGCGGCTCGATCCGGCAGCGTTCATCGGGACACGCGTGCGGGTTCTGTGCGGAGAGAGTCACCGGGACCAATATAGAACCGTCAGTTCGATGCGCAAACGATCGCCACGCGTCTGCCGGAGCGGCGAAGACATTCGACGTCGCGGCCAGCCGTGCGTAGACGAGCGACGGCAGACTGCGTCTTTTTCCCTCAATGGCTGATGAAATGCTCAGTGGCCTGTACGGTAAGGAATTAATCCCGGCAACCTCGGCTTTACTTCCTGTCGAGCCTGACGCATTTTGTGCAACCACCTGATTCCGGATCGGTTCAGGCTGCTTTTCCCCCGTCTGGTTGGAGCGTTCAGAACTCGCTCGCGAGCCTGCAGTAGATGGTTATCCCCGAACCCTGGCATTGTCGCACCCTCGTCCACTACGCGCGGTTGGAGGCGTCATGCGTCACATCACACTCGGGACAGCGATGGCGAGCCTGATCGTATTGTTCGCCGGCTGCTCCAGCAGCACATCGAATGCTCGTGCAACTCGGCTGGCTACCCGGACCGAACCGCACTGGGAAGGCGGCATTCGACCGATGCAAGCGAGGACGGGGGCTGCTGAACCCAGCTCGCCGCCAGCACTCGTGGAGGGCAGTGTCTCGCTGACTAAATCCGGCGGCGATATCAGCAGGACGTATGTCCACATCCGCCTCAGCGCACCGGGTGGTGGCAACAGCATTTCCTGGGCGCTTGCGTCCGGCAGATGTGGCAATCTGGAGACTCCGGTCCTGCCAATCAGCGCCTTTGACCCGTTGGAAGTCGGCGCGAATGGGCGAGCCGAGGCAACCGAGGAGATTCCATTCGAATTCCCGACCGACGGGACGTACCATCTGGATATCTTCGGTGGACACTCCGCACGACTCACCGAAGTCGTGGCGTGCGCGAACCTCACTTACAAGAACAAGTAGATCAACGGCTCAACAGAATATTTACTTTGGATGTTCGACGGCCCTCCGGCAACTGCGTTGCCGGAGGGCCGTCCCGTGTGTCACCCACCTGGTTAGTGCTTATTGATCAGGATACACCGGATTCGGTGCCGCGCCGCCAAAGGTGTAGATCGGCAGCTTGTCGATTTCCAGCTCCTTCGCGGGCACCGGCAGATGCCGTGGCGTTCCCGTCTGCAGGCCGTCAATGCGCCGCCGGTTATACCATTGCAACCCGCCGCCGGTTGTGAGAAGTTCGACATCTTGCTCGTACTGAATATCCGCGAGCAACCCTGCCGCGCCATCAACAGCGGTTGCCGGCGTCAGGTGCCCACGTGTGACGCGCGTGTTATTGATGAGCGTCGCTGCCAAACTCAGATCGCCGCCCGTTCGCACGAGTGCCTCGGCCCACAACAGATCGTTCTCCGCGGCCAGCACAACCGGGGCAACGCCCGTGAACGTTCCGCTATACCAGGTGACGTCGCCAGCTCCGCCGGCGTTGAGCCCATAGCGCGAGTGCTCCCAATCGCTGAAGTGCCAAGCCCCACGCGCACACGAGAAGGGGATCTTCTTGCCGAGCGGCTTGTACGTGAAGTCTGTGGCGTATCGCGCATCATGGAATCCTGCGGCGTCCTCGTCTATCGAAGCGCACGATGTGTACTCGCTGGGAAGGGCGGGATTCATTTCGTGCATCACTCGCATGCTCACCCGCAGCCAGGGACCGTAGTTCCCATAGGCCTTGTAGCCATCCCACCACAGATTTCCGCCATCCTCGATGATGGCAAAATCGAAGGCCGGGTTTGCGGCACTGATGCCGTTCTCCGCGTAGGTGAGCACCTTGGCCCAATCGGCAGCGGCATTCTCCGTACCGTTGCGTGGGGTGTACGCCACAAGGCGTGCGGCCATCGTACTGGCAATCCGACCCAGATTCTCAGCAGTAAGGTCCACTGTGCTGAGTGGGAGTACTTCGGTCGGCAATGACCAGTGTTTCCCCTGAGTCGCCGCGATGACCGCATCGAGCTTGGCGAGAGCGGCTGCTGCAACTACCGGGTATTTCACCAGCGGAAGCGTCGAGTAATCGACTGGTACCGGGGTGCTCTCATCGACGATAAAGCCCTGGTCGAATATCAGCGCGATATTTCCCATGGCGAGCCCTTGCGTCAGCATCGAAAGAGCCTTGTAGGACTGGGCCGTGACGGTATCATCGCCGAAGATGCCGCCGTCGATTGCGCGAATGGCATCATTCGCTTCGCCGAGCGCGGTGTAGTTGTTGTACCAGGGATCCTGCGCCATGCTGGTGTAGTCACCGCCCGTCGTGTTATTGGGATACGCCAGTCGTGGCTCTGACGAGCTGAGGTTCATACCGAAGTTATTGAAGCTCCCCGTGAGCGCGTCTGCCATCACGCTAAGCGCCAAGCTCGGATTTACCTCGTTGTTTGCGTCATGCCACGTCTGGATTGACGTCGCGGCCAGCGCTTTGATGTCGTCCGGCGTTGAATTCGCGACTTTTGTGCTCGGTGCATTGGTATTCGGAATGGTGAGGTCCTGCGAGCAGGCAGCCAAGGTCAGTATCGCCCCGGCAGCAGCGAGCAGTGTCCCCGCTTGAATCAATCGCATGTGAGATTCGCTCCAGTGTCGGATTGGCATAGTCAGAAGCCGATTTCGATCTGACCCGAGATCGTGCGGAACGCCGGGTAGCGGAAGCCGTCGATGCGGAAGTTCGCATCGCCACCCGAGCCAGCCTCGGGATCGAATCCGCTGTACTTGGTCCAGGTCTTCAGATTACGACCAATGACCGCGAGCTTGAGGCTTCGCACAAAGTTACCGAGGCCGATCTGATGCAGCAGCGCATCGGAGAACTGGTAATTCACCGAGAGTTCGCGGAGCTTGACGAAACTGCCGTCTTCCACGAAGTAGCTGTTTGGATTGAGAACGTTGTAGAGGACGTTCTCGTAGTACTTGTATGCGATCTTGTCCTCCGGCTTGCGGCCGGACTGATCAACGGCGCCCGCCCGGCGGTCCTGAAACATCCACTGCTTGGTGAAGTCGTAAATCTGGCCACCCTGCGTTCCGCTCACGAGCGCATAGACCGTGAAACTTCTGACCTTGATCGTATTCGCCCATCCGAACGTGAAGTCCGGGTTCACATTTCCAATGACAACCTTGTTGTTGCCGCTCGGATCCACGTAGGCGATAGGTTGCTCGTTCGCGGTGCCCTTGTCGGCCTTCAGGACCACGTAGCCTTCCACGTTCTTCGTGTAGAGCGACTGAGCGTCGGCAAGGGTCATACCGGCGTTGGCCGGGTTATCCAGCAGCTGCCGAAAATCTGTAATCCACTTGGTGCCGTAGATAATGCCGAGGTCCTCACCCTGCTTGTAGTAAAAGATGCCCTGACCCTGTCCACCAGCGTTCTGCTGGAAAGGCGGGGCATCCAGTCGATCAATGTGCTGGCGCGTCTGCTCGCCAGTAAGGGAGAAGCTGTAGCTGAAACCGGGATTCTCGATTACGCGTGTCGTGAGCGCCATCTCCCATGTCTTGCCGGTGATCGTTGCTGCGTTCCGCCATTGGGACTGAAAGCCTCCAGACAAAGCGACAGACAGCGGAACCTGCAGGAACGCATTGTTTGTCCTGCGCTGCGAGTGCACGACGTCCAGGTCGAAACGGTTCAGGAAGCTCGCATCTATCCCGAATTCCGTTTCATGCTGAATGGCCGGCTGCAGATCCACATTTCCGAGGGTATTCTTGCTGAACTGGCCGTTGGCTACGCCGTATGTCTCGTACTGGTCAGCAAAGGCCGGGCGCAGTCCAGCCGTTCCGTTGGCAGCGCGCAGCTTCAACTCCTGAAATCCCGGAATGTGGAAGTCCTGCGTCACGCGCCACGCACCAGACACCTGGTAGAAATCGTTATTGCGCGCAGCCGTTCCGAACAGGGAAGAGGCGTCGTGCACGTAGGTGCCCTGAAGCAGATACCGGTCGTTGTAATTCAGCCCCTGGTTCACCAGGTACTGAACTGACCGCGTGTTGAAGATGGCCGAATTTGCCGTGAAGGTGGTGGGATCAATGGCGTTCAACGCCTGAATGTGTCGCAGCTTGAACTGGTTGCCATTGGTGTTCACGACGTCTTCGTGCTCATCGTCGTACAGATACGATACCTTGGTTGTGGCCTTGAGTGCCTGCAGTCCGTACGAGAATGTGCCGTTGATCGCAGCGTTGTTCGCGCGGTCACGATCCGTCCCGTATGTCAGTGACCCGGGCTGTGACACGCCATCCGAGTTCAGATAGCCACTGAACTGGTAGGTATTGTCCAGATTGTTATACCGATCCGTGCCATACGTGGCATCGAGCGCGAGCCACGTTGTGGGGCGATAGCGCGCGGTGAACGCGCCGAATATGCGCTCGGTCTGGTTGTTGTTGTTGGTGTGCAGCAGATCGTATAGTGGGTTGCCGCGGGAGTTGTTCGCGATATCCGGTGGCAGAAAGTTGTCATACAGGACCGTATCCGCGGGACCATTGGGATGCGCAAGGTCGAGATCGGGCGGTGCCTGCAGGAGACCAAAGAAATCGTCAGCGCCGTCCACCTGTCCCTGGTCGCTCGATGTGGAACCGTACATCATGCTCGCGGAGACGTCCAGCTTGTCGGTGATGCCCTGGTCCAGGTTGAAGCGGAAGTTCTGTCGCTTGAATCCGCTCAGGATCGGCATGATTCCCGGGTCCGCGAGCCGCGAGAACGAACCCATGAAATTCGTGTTTCCCTTGCGGTATCCCAACGTGATGTAGTTGTTGGTGACAGAATTTGACTGCAGCCACGTCTTGAGCTGGTTTCGCCAATAGTGATCGGGATCCTGTTGCGGAGTAGGGAACGGATTGTCCATGAAGTTGTCGGGATCGACATTGCCGTAGTCGATCTTGCCGTCCGTCCCGACGACGTAGACGGTGGAATGGTTCAGCGGCGGATAATGCTCGATGTCGGTCTTCCCGAATTCAGAACGAACCGTGAACTGCACTTTACCATCTTCCAGATTCTGACCGCGACGCGTCGTCACCGCGATAACGCCATTTGCGCCCTGCGAACCGTACGTGGTAGCTGAGGCCGCACCCTTGAGCACCTCCATGCTCACGATGTCCGATGGATCAATGGTCGAGATGCCGTTCTTCGAGACGACGCCGTCGATGATGTAGGTCGGCGAGCTGTTGCCGATCTGCAACACCGTGGAACCGCGGATCTGCACCGTGGCAGACGCGCCGGGCAACCCGGTCTCCGAGAGCACCTCAACGCCGGCGACCTTACCGGTAAGCAGCGTGCCGATGTCCTGGGCCGGGACTTCCTTGATCTGGTCCTCGTTCACCTTGGAGATGGAGATGGTGGTGTTCTTCATCTCGGTGGCGCCTGCGACGCCCGTCACGACGATTTCGTCGAGGCGGCGGACGTCCTGTTTCATGGCGAAGTCCACCGTGTGCTCGCCGGCCGAGAGGGCCAGCTGCTTGGTGACCGCGGCGAAGCCGAGGCGGCGCGCAACGACATTGACTGTCTGGCCCTTCACATCGCTGGCGCTCACCGAAAAGGAGTACTGCCCCTTCGCGTTGCTGGCGGATCCAATCAGCATCGTCTGAATGGAGATCTGCGCTCCTTCCACCGGCTCCCCTTGGGGACCGGTGACCGTCCCCTTGATGACCGCGTCCTGCGCTTGCGCCAGCGATGGCGCCGTGAGCGCAAATGCGAGGAACGAAGCGGCCAGTGCGACAAGCCGCCCCGCACGTGGGTTTCTCATGGTTGATCCTCTGTACGGTGTCGAATGATTTGCACTCTTCCGGTGGCCCGGGAGAGGCAGGGTGAAACCCGACGGCCGCGCCGATCGTATCATCATCGGGCGCTGGTGCTGGCCGTGAGGCCGGTGGGGAAACGCTCTCGAACAGATTCGGGCATTCAGTTCTCCGCGTGGGGGTGGAAGGCACGACAGGGCAACCATTCGCCTGGCTGCGCTGTCCTATGGGTGAAGCAGGGGAATCGTGTTGGACCGGGTGGTTGGGAGAAACAGTCGAGGCGCGGCAACCATTTGCATAAGGGTCGTGACCCATCCGTAGCGGTGGGCATCGAAACGGTGTCGAATCGGTTGCAGGACCTGCTGGAACAGCGAAGTACGGCGAGAAAAAGCAATGCGCGACATGCGCGAAGGGGTAACGCGCTGTCGAGATAGTCGGGCGACTGGACTGCAGAAGTAACCAACGTCGCCAGCGGGAGCGCAGTCAGGAAGCGCGCTCGGGCCGGAGGCCTGCCCAGGAGACTGGTCAGGACGTCAATAAAATATTCTGATTTTGGGTA
>DATNGO010000123.1:0-5641 GCA_035605855.1 Acidobacteriaceae bacterium
CTCGCCGGAACGATCCACACCATCAAGACGCCCGGCGGCCATCACCGCATTCCTGAGTCCTCCCTCAAGCCGCTCATGAAGTCGCGCCCCACCGGCAACCCCAAGGCCACGCGCGACCGCTTCCGCGCCGTCAGCGGACGCAATCAGCTCGTCGGCCGCATCGCCGAGGTCAAGATCTCCGGCCTGCTCGCCCAGGTCGTCCTCGAGATCGGCGACCAGCGCATCACCTCCATCATTACCTCCGACGCCGCCCGCGAGATGCAGCTCCGCAAAGGCCAGACCGCCGCCGCGCTGATCAAATCCACCGAGGTTATGATTGTGCGCGTGTAGGGAGGGCCCCTATGAGTGGCCGGCGCAGCCGAAGATGGAAGCGAGCCAAAGCTACCGTTGAACTTTGCGAGCGCCGGCGTCGCCACCGCGACGGCACAAAAATCACCCCGCGCGAACGCTACCGCTACGCCATCACCATCAGCTATCCCGTCGAAGGCGACCTCTATCTCACCGACGTCGTCAGCAACAAGCCGCTCAAGGAAGGCTCGCGCGTCACCCTCCAGTACGACCCCATCGACCCCCGCCGCAACAGCCTCAATCACCCGCGCCGCGAGCACAAGGCTTTCCTGATCGCCCTCGCCATCGTCGCCCCGATTGTCCTCATCCTGCTTGTGATCGCGTTGTTCGGCCTGTAACCGAAAGCTGCTCGCCTATCTAGTCCCGCACCCGAGCCGGCGTCATCCTGCGCAGCACGAACTCCTGCATCACATTCGCAAAGCCGTCGAACGCCAGCGCCGACAGCCCGTTCTCCAGCACCAGCATCCCGCCGCGTTCGCCGCCCGGGTAGTACAGCCCCGACACCGCGCCGGAGCCGAAGCTCCCCAGCACGTTCGCGTACGCCGGCTGCCACCGCCCGTTGTCGCCCTTGCAGATCACCGTTGTCTTCAGCGCATACCACGTCCGGCTCGCCCTGCTGCCCGAGCCCTTGTAGAAGTACCGCGGGTCCTGCCTGAAGACCACCGGCAGCATCACCCCCGTCAGCATCGTCCCCATGGTCGCGTCCGCCATCCCCGCGCCAAACCGCCGCCCGTACCCTCGCGCTCCCTGGCCATACTCCGGAAACGCGTTCTCCGCCTGCTGCGCGCCCGCAACCACTCCCACAAACATCACGCTCGCGGGGTCCACCACCGATCTCCACCCCAGTTCAAACTTCAGCTTCTTCGTCAGCGGCTGCGGATGTGCCTCGTATACCACGTAGTAGTTCGGCAGTATCCCGCCAATCCTCTGCGTCTCCTCCTGCTTCACCTCGATCGCCGCCATCTGCTCCTGCGTCACCGCGGTCACAGACATCACCGCACCCGCGCGCAGCATCATCGGCTGCAGCTCCATCTGCTGAGCGGCATCCAGCATGCCTTCGCGCACGCCATCCACCATGCCCTGCTCGCTCGCCGTCACGGTAAACGATCCCGCCGGCACACCCTCAAAGCAAAAACGCCCATCGCTTCCGCTGGCCAGCCGATGGCTCGCCCCCTCAGCCACCAGCACCACCTGCGCTCCCGGAATCAGCGCTCCCTGCTCATCCTCCACAATCCCGCTCACGCGCCCCGCATTCGGTATCAAGCCTGGTGCCACGCCCGGCGCCGACACCAGCGCCGAAGGCCCCTGCGTCCATCCGAACGCCGCCGCGGCCAGCATCAGCCCCACCAGTACGCCCAGCCGCGCTGCTGCTCTCCCGATTCGGCCCGCATGATTCACCCGCCCAGCCTATCCGGGGGGCATCACCGAAGCCATCACCCCTCCGTACAATCAGGTAATGACTCTTCGGCTCGCCCCCACAGACGTGCTTCTGGTCATCGACATGCAGCGCGACTTCCTCCCCTCGACCCCGGAATACAGCAGTGCGCTCGCAGTCGCCGGCGGTGACCAGATCATCCCCGGAATCAATGCAATCGCCGCCCGCTTCCCTCACGTCATCCTCACCCAGGACTGGCACCCCCTCGGCCACATCTCCTTCGCCAGCTCCCACCCCGGCAAGCGCCCCTTCGAAACCATCGCAGCTCCATACGGCACCCAGCACCTCTGGCCCGACCATTGTGTTCAAGGCACTGACGGCGCTCAGCTCGACCCCCGCCTCCAGATCCCCCAGGCCGAGCTCATCCTCCGCAAAGGCTTCCGCCAGAACATCGACAGCTACTCGGCGTTTCTCGAGGATGACCACACGACACCTACGGGCCTCGCCGGCTACCTCCGCGAGCGCAACCTCACCCGTCTCTTTCTCTGCGGCCTCGCCTACGACTTCTGCGTCGGCTTCTCCGCCATCGACGGCGCCAACCTCGGCTTCGAATGCCACGTCCTCGAAGACCTCTCCCGTGCCGTCGATCTCCCCGCCACCACCGACCACCCCGGCACCGTCGACAAAACCAACACCTGCTTCGCTGACGCCAACGTGAAGCGAATCAAGCAGCACCACATCGCAGGTGTCCAGTGAAGCCACAATTGCGGGTGGCCCATCCTTTCGCGAAGCGAAAGGGTGGGGTATCGCGCGTTAAGACGCGCGAGTGCTTTCGCCATTGCCTCTCTTTCTGTCGTTGCTTTTCTTTCTGTCATTGCTTTTCTTTCTGTCGTTGCTTTTCTTTCTGTCATTCCCGAAGGGAATCCGCTTTTGCCGGGTGCCCCACCCTCGACGCGCAGCGGCAGGGTGGGGTATCGCGCGTTAAGACGCGCGACCGTTTTCCGTTCGCCCGTCCACGGTAATTCGGTCCCAGCACAGCACTCTCATGCCAAAGATCATCCAATCCGATCGCGACACCTGGCCCGAAGCCATGGCCACCGTCACGGCCTGCAAATACGAGTCCGGCGCCGGCCGCGCCATGGCTTTTGGCCTTCCCACCACGCGCCATTTCCGCATCACCTACAACTACTGGGCGCCCAACGTCGACAACGTCGACGAGCTCCACACCGGCGAACTCACTTCAGAAAAAGCCATGCACGTCGGCACACTCTTCCCCATCCGCTACAACCCCGACGCCTCCCACGAAACCACCCACTCCACCGCTGCGCCCGCTCTAACCCGCAATCCACTCCTCGTCATCGGCATCCTCGGCTCCGTCGTCCTCTCGCTAGCCTGGCTCCTCATCCTCCGCGGCTGCTAATAGCGCAACCTCACGACAACCTCCACCTTTGCGCTCTTTGCGTCAAAGTTTTTTTGCTCTTCCCTACCCTCTACTGTCTACCCTCTACTGTCTGCTTTCACAGCCCCAACTCTTCCGCCCTCGCCTGCATCGCCGCAAGGCAATTCCCCACGTGCTCGTCCAGACTCAACCCCAGCAGCTCCGCTCCATGCGTAATATCCTCGCGCTTCACCGCCCTCGCGAACGCCTTATCCTTCATCTTCTTCTTCACGCCCGCGACCTCCACCTCGGCAATCTTCTTTGCAGGCTTCACCAGCGCACACGCCGTCAAGAAACCCGCCAGCTCATCGCACGCATACAGCGAGCGATCCAGATGCGTCTCCGGCTTCACGCCCGAATAATCCGCGTGCGCCAGAATCGCATGCAGAATCTCCTCCGGCCATCCCTGCTCGCGCAAGTAATTCACTCCCACAAACGGATGCTCGTCCGGTGTCGGATGCCTCTCGTAGTCGAAGTCGTGCAGCAACCCCGCGCACCTGTACTTCTCCGCAAACGAATCCGCCTCCGAATTCCCCAAACCCATCGCCGCCGCCTCGCGCACGCCATAGCTCTCCGTACACGCCGCCACCGCCAGGCAGTGTTTCACCAGCGACTCATTCTTCGTCCACTCGCGCAACAACTCCTCCGCCTTCGCCGCGCTAAACCCGTCTTCCACCGCACGTCACCTCGCACTTGCTCTACTGTCTACTGTCTACCCTCTACTGTCTCTACCCTCTACCCTCTAATCTCTACCCCCTACTGCCTCTAACCACTAACCACTGCCTCTCCTATTTACCACCTTGGTTCAAACTTCGCTTTTCTCCGGTTTTTCTGCCTGAATCTTCCGCGATACCCCTTGACTCTTCCGGCACCGGGTGTCACAGTAGGCACATCGCTCACCTCTTTATCAGACGTGACGCGCTGCGGTGCCCGCTCTGGCAGCCGCCCGCAACACTACAATATGGCAACTGGAATGGCTCCTATCGCCGTCCCCACGCCCCAGCCACAGGTCGTCGCAGGTACTGAACGCGAGGTCCTTCGGTGCGAGCACTGCAAGCTCGTACAATTCCGCACCGCCAACGACGTCTGCCGCAAGTGCAGGAAGTCCCTGCTCCCTGAACTTCCCAAAGTTCAACCTATCGCCATTGTGGCCGAGCCTGACGCTCCCCGCTCCGAAGGCATCCAGGTCGCCTCCGCGGTCCGCGATCTCCGCCACGTCCGCAACCTCTCGCAGCGCCAGCTCGCCACGCGCATGAACGTCCCGCGCACCTACATCTCCAAGATCGAGAATGGCAAGGCCATGCCGACCCTGTCTTCGCTCGATCGCCTCGCCCGCGCCCTCCAGGTCGACATCTCCGCCCTGCTCCGCGACGCGCCCACGCGCCACAAGGACGAGACCGCAGTCCTCATGACCGACCCCTTCCTCGCCGAGATCGCCAAGTACACCACGCATCTCACCGCGACGCAGAAGTCGATCTTCATCAACCACGTCCGCGAGCTCGCCCAGGGCCGCACCCGCAAGCTGGCCTAAACCACCAGTACAGCAGCATCGTCAGACCTCCAGGCGTCGCACGTTAGCCCGCACCCGCAGGCAACGTAGCGACGCCTCTCCGCTCTTACGCTAAACGTACATATAGCCAGGCGAGAGCAATCATCACGGCAGCGATGACACCAGACAGCAAAAGCCGTCTCATAGTTAACTGAGACCAGAGCTTACATCCGCTCCCGTTGCAGCCTCGTCAATTTCCAGCCTTTCTGATCCCTGATCCCTGTTCCCTGATCCCTACAATCGTCTATCCTCATTACTGCGAGCCGCACGTGCCACACCTCTCCTCCAGCCGCGCCTATCAACGCTCCAATCGCGCACACGAGCTCACCCCCGAGGAGCGCGCGGTCTACGACACCCTCGACCTCACGCGCCTCCCGCAACACGTCGCCATCATCATGGACGGCAACGGCCGCTGGGCCGGCAAGCGCGCCCTCAAACGCTTCCTCGGCCACCAGCAGGGCGCCGAAAGCGTCCAGTACGTCGTCGAAACCGCCTCGCGCATCGACGTCGCCTGGATCACGCTCTACGCCTTCTCGCTCGAAAACAATCTGCGCCGGCCTAAATCGGAAGTCTCCTTTCTGATGAAGCTCCTCAAGGCCTACCTCGTCTCCAACGTCGAGCGCATGAACGCCAACAACATCCGCATGCACTACATCGGCCGCACTCACGAGCTGCCGAACGAAGTGCAGGACACCATGGCCTGGGCCGAAGCCGAGACCGCCAAGAATACCGGCACCACGCTCACCCTCGCGCTCAACTACGGCTCCCGCTCTGAGATCGTCGACGCCGTCCGCCGCATCCTCACCGACCTCACCACCGAGGCCCACACCCGCGGCTGCTCGGTCGAAGACATCCTCGGCGCCGGCGCGCTCGACTCACTCGATGAGTCCACCATCTCCAACGCGCTCTACACCGCCGGCATGCCCGACCC
>DATNGO010000124.1:0-4267 GCA_035605855.1 Acidobacteriaceae bacterium
GGCGAAGGCTGCTACAACTTCCTCCTCAACGCCCAGGGCCGCATCCTCGGCGACTGCACCATCTTCCGCACACCCGACCCCGCCGATCCCGCATCGTTCCTACTCGAAGCTCACAGCTCGCAGCTCGAAGCGATACGCCAACACCTCGACCACTTCATCATCATGGACGACGTCGAGCTGGCCCCGATGGAGCAATACAGTCACACCATGCTTCTCATGGGCCCTGAAGCCCCTCAGGTCCTCCGCAGAATGGAGAACCCGACCGAGGGCTGCAACTCCTTTGCCGATTCCGCACCGCTGCGCCTCCACTATTACCCACAGACGGCGACCCAACTCATCACGCCCGCCGCAGGCCTGATCCGCCGCTTCGCAATATCTCCCACCTTCGCGATCGATGACCTCCTCAAAGAAGCCAAGGCAGCCGGAGCGATTGAAATCTCACCGGAAGCCCTCGAAGCTCTGCGCCTCCTCGAAGGCCGCCCGCTCTACGGCCGCGACATCACCGAGAAGTACCTCCCGCAGGAAACCAACCAGCCGCAGGCCCTGCACTTCAATAAGGGCTGCTATCTCGGCCAGGAGATCGTCGAGCGCATCCGCTCGCGTGGCCAGGTCCACCGCATCCTCACACCGCTAACCCTCACCGGCTCGCTGCCCACTGAATTCCCCACTCCCATCGAAGCCGCCGCCTTGAGCTCCGGTGAACCAGCCAAGTCAGCCGGCGAGATCACCTCCGCCGCGCTCGTCCCGCTGCCCGAAGGCGACCGAATCTTCGCCCTCGGCTACGTCCGCCGCGAGGCGCTCGACACCCATTCCGCGCTAACCTACAGCGGTGGTTCCGCGACACCGCGCGCAGCATCCAAAGAACTACTAACGACTAACAACTAGCCACTCGAAAGCCCATGCCCGACAAGACCCCCTTCGTCATCAACGACCGCCGCAAGTTCACCGCCGAGGGCGAGCTTCGCCCCGATGTCCCGCACTCCGAGCCCGAGCGCCCATCTGAGGAGCAGGCCCCCAGGCCCGCAGCCGAGCCCTCCGCCGAAGCCAAAGCCCCCATCCCGTTTCCCTCGTCCGCCGAGACCGCCGCTGCTGAAGCCGCCGCTGAACTCCCTGACGACGAGCATCTCCCTCCGCCGCCCACGGCCGAACAGACCGAGCAGGCCAACCGCGCTTACAACGCCACAGTCGACCGCCTGGACACCGCCATCCGCGCCACCAACCCCGGCATGGAACGCATCCCCGATATGGACTACGACCGCCTCATCCAGTCGCTCTATATGCAGGCGCTGCTCCAACTCGGCGGAGCCACCGAGCCCGGCCAGCCCCCGCAGGTCGACATCCTCGGCGCGCGCCAGACCATCGACATGCTCACCGTCATCGCCGAGAAGTCCAAGGGCAACCTCACCGGCGAAGAGGACAAACTCACCCAGTCCGCCCTCTTCGAGCTGCGCATGGGCTTCCTCGAGGTCACGCAGGCCATCGCCCGCCAGGCGGCCAGGCAAGGAGCCCCCGGCGCCCCACTGCCGCCCGGCGGCCCCAGCATCGTCCGCTAGTTTTTACTAACCACTAACGACGAACCACTAACTACTCCAGCCACAACCGCGGAGGCCATCACCACTGCCCATGGACGCAACCCTCACCTTCCTCGGCAGCGGCACTTCCATGGCCGTCCCCACGCTCGGCTGCGGCTGCGCCGTCTGCACCGACGCGTACCGCGCCGGCTCGCTCAACCGCCGCACGCGCCCGTCGATCCTTCTGCATTACAACGAGCACAACGTCCTCATCGACACCGGCCAGGACTTCCACGCGCAGGCAGTCCGCGAGAATCTTCAGCACCTGGACGCCGTGCTCTACACTCACGGCCACGCCGACCACGTCCTCGGCATGGACGACCTGCGCCCCCTGACCTTCGGCCACCGCGGCGAGCTCCCGCTCTACGCCGACGACGCCACCGCGGATGTCATCGAGCGCGTTTTCGATTACACCTTTCGCAAGGTCGACCGCTACCCCACCAGCGCCCGCGTGACACTTCATCGCCTGCCTTCCGAGGCGGGCGTCGAGGTAGCCCTCTTCGGTGCGCGCTTTGTCCGCATCCCCGTCACCCACGGCCGCGACACCATCGCCGGCTACCGCTTCGGCTCCGCCGCCTACCTCACCGACATGAGCGACATCCCGGCCGAGAGCCATCCGCTGCTCGAAGGCCTGGACATCCTCATCCTCGACGCGCTGCGCCGCGAGCCTCACCCCAGCCACTCGCATCTCGACAAGTCGATCGAATTGGTCAACAAGATCGCTCCAAAACGCGCTTATTTCACGCATATCAGCCACGATCTCGACCACGAGTCCACGAATGCCTCGCTGCCTGCCAACATCCGCCTCGCCCACGACGGCCTGCAACTGACCTTCGAGATCGCACCGGAGCAGCACTGAACCTATCCATGCAGATCCTTCGCAGCCTCGACGAACTCGCCAGCAACACGAAGCCTTCCGTGGTGAGTGTCGGCAACTTCGACGGCGTGCATCTCGGCCATCAGTTGGTGCTGAAGTCACTGGTGGATCGCGCGCGCGAGTCAGGTGCTCAGTCTGCCGTCGTCACGTTCGATCCGCATCCCTCGCATGTCCTGCACAGCTCGCGCCGCATACCGCTGATCACACCGCTTCCGCAGAAGCTCGATCTGCTGGCTGCAAATGGAATCGACCTCACGCTGGTCCTCGAGTTCAACGAAGAGCTGCGCCGCTGGCCTGCACGCGAGTTCACTCAGCGCGTTCTGCGCGGCGCGCTGCACACCATTGAAGTCCACGAAGGCGAGACCTTCCGTTTCGGCTACGGAGCCGCTGCCGATGTCGCCGGCCTGTCCGACCTTGGACGCGAGTTCGGATTCACGGTGCGCGCCTACGAGCCGCGCATCATCGACGGCGCGCCCATCTCCTCCAGCCGCATCCGCGCGCTGATCGCCGCCGGCGACATCGCGGACGCGAATGCTCTGCTGGGCCGCAACTTCTCTGTCCGCAGCACGCCGGCGCACGGCCGTGGCTACGGCACGCGCTACACGGTTCCAACCATCAACCTCGCACCCTACTCTGAACTGCTGCCCGCGATCGGCGTCTACGTGACAAAGCTCTCCGTGAGTTCGGGCAACAGTGGTCGAGTATTCCAGGGCGTCAGCAACGTTGGCAATCGCCCGACGTTTGGCGCCGACTCGTTCGCCGTCGAGACCCACCTGCTCGACTTCGAGCCGATTGAACTCAACGAGTCCACGCCGCTGGAGCTGAGCTTTCTGCATCGGCTTCGCGACGAGCGCCGCTTTGCAAGTCCAGAAGAGCTGCGTGCGCAGATCCAGCGCGATGTCGCCGAGGCGAAGAGTATCTTCGCCAGCTAGCTCGCTTTGAATTCTTGCCGCTGTTAGTTCTGCTGTTCTGTGTTGGGCTTCTGCGGCACAACCGTCGGCCGCCTGGGTGCGGGCAGCTGCGGTCCCGGAGCGGGCGCGGGCTCATCGTTAGGCAGCGGCTGATTCACCGGCGCCGGTGGCGGAATAGCGCTCTGTGGCGGAGGCGGCGGCGGAATCTCTGCGCTGTCATCCGCGTCGCTGCTCTCAGCAGCAGGCGCCGTGGCGGCCGGCCGCTGGTCCGGCGGCGTCACTGCAACCTCGAGCTTCTTCTTTGGCGCATTGCCGCGCGAGAACTGCTCGTTCGGCCGGTCCGCCACTGCGACCTTCATGAAGTCCATCCAGATGGGCAGCGCCGCGCGTGCGCCGGTCTCCTTCTCGCCCAGCGAGCGGCGATCGTCGAAGCCGATCCACGTGCCGGCCGTGATCGACGGAGAGAAGCCGATGAACCATGCGTCGGTGTAGTCGTTGGTCGTTCCGGTCTTGCCGCCGAAGGCGTGATTCATCGACGCAGCGGAAGCCGCGGTTCCGTGCTGCACCACAGCCTGCAGAAGCAACATCATCTCGCGTGCAATGTCCACGGAGATGACCTCGCGCACCTCCGGCGCACGGTCCTGCAGCGGCGAGCCGTCGGGCGACACCACGCGGCGGATGTAGTGCGGCGTGATGCGAATGCCATCGTTCGGGAAGACACTGTAGGAGCTAACCTGCTCGGCCAGCGTGAGATCAGCTGATCCAATCGCAACCGGAAGAAACGCCGGGATTTCGCTGGTGACTCCGAAGCGATGCGCTACCTCGATCACCTTCCTGATTCCGACCTTGTCGGCAATCCGCAGCGCGGGGATGTTGCGCGATTGCGCGAAGGCGTCGATGAGCGTCAT
>DATNGO010000125.1:0-13692 GCA_035605855.1 Acidobacteriaceae bacterium
TGCGAAACTGCTGAAGCAGCAGAAGAGCGATGCCCTGCTGATCGTGGATGCCATCACCGGCCTCGGCACATCAACGCTGGATATGGATGCGTGGGGCGTCGACGTACTCATCGGCGGCTCGCAAAAGGCGGTCATGATTCCGCCCGGCCTCAGCTATCTGGCAATCAGCCAGCGCGCCTGGGATCGCATGGAGTCTACCTACAATCCGCGCTATTACTTCGACCTCCGCAAGGAGCGCAAGAACGCGAAGGCCGGCGAGAGCGCCTACACGCCCGCAGTCGCGCTCATCGCCGCGCTCGGCGCTGCGCTCGACTGGATTGCCGCGCAAGCTTCTACGGCAGAAAAGCCCGGCGGCGACCTGGTGAAGGGCCGCGAAAAGTTGGTGGCCAACGCCGAGCTCATCGCCGAGATGACCCGCGCCGCGCTCACCGCGCTCGGCCTCAAGCTGTTCAATGCCACCAGTCCCGGTGCCGCAGCGACCGCGGTCTATGCACCCGAAGGCGTCGACTCCGGCGTCGTCGTCAAGGAGCTGAAGTCGCGCTTCGCGGCCATCATCACCAACGGTCAGGGCGAGATGAAGGGCCAGATCTTCCGCATCGCGCACCTGGGCTTCTTCGACTACCTGGACACCATCTCGCTGATCGGCGCGCTGGAGCAGGTGGTGGTCAAGAGCCTCCCGCAACTAGGCGTAAAGTTCGGCGACGGCCTCATCGCCGCACAGAAGGTCTTCGCGGAGCGCACGGCGAAGTAAGCATCACGGTTAGCGGGAAGGAGGCGGCAGATTTCTGCCGCCTTTTCCACGTCTCTGGACCTCAGAAGGTGCCTTGGGTCCGTATGGCGTGCACGACAATAACAACAAGAGCAGGGGAGGAATGGAATAGACCTCCAAACCTCACCTGCCCTTGTCCGATCTTTGAGCTGGCTATAGCTCAGGTCGGTGGTGCACAGGCCCGTAGGGCGGGGAAACCCGCCCTACGGTGATGCCCCCTCAGTCTACCGCGCCAGTGCCTTCTTACAACCCAGCTGTGCCGGGATTTCGGAATCTTGGTGGCTACGTTTCCACACAAACTAGGGGAGAACTCACAGCCCTATTTTTCATAGGCTAGACATCACCCCCTTTCGGAGTTGCAATGGCCGCACAACCCATCCCCATGTCCCTGAACGACGGTCTGCCCGCATCGGTGCAGACCGAGGTCACGGTCCTTGGGGCGATGCTGCTCGACGCCGTAGCCATCGTCGACGCGACCGAAAAGCTCCGGCCCGAAGACTTCCTGCTCGACTCGCACCAGCGCATCTACCGCGCGATTCTTGAGCTGCAAAATTTCGGCCACGCGGTCGACACCATTACCGTGATGGACGCGCTGAACAAGCGAAAGGAGCTCGACGCCGTCGGCGGCCCGGCGTACCTTGCCTTCCTCACCGAGGGCATCCCGCGGCATCCGAATATCGAGTCCTACGTCCGCATCATCAAGGACAAGAGCCTTCTGCGGCAGCTCCTCGGCATCTTCAACGAGGGCATGGCCGCGGCTGCCGACCAGGCCGAGGACGCGACCACCGTCCTCAACAATGTCGAGGCCAAACTCGCCGATGTCGCCGACTCCGCCATTCAGCGCGGTCTCTCGAACATCCCGGAGATCGTCGCCAACAGTTTCGGCTCGATCGACGCGCTCTACGAGCAGGGCCGCGAAGTCACCGGTCTCGCCACACACTACATCGAGTTCGACAAGATGACCTCCGGACTCCAGAGCAGCGAGCTCATCATCATCGCCGCGCGTCCCTCCATGGGCAAGACCGCCTGGGCCATCAACATCGCGCAGAACTGCGCGGTGCGCGACGCCAAAGTCGTTGCAGTCTTCTCGCTCGAAATGTCGAAGGAGTCGCTGCTGCGACGCATGCTCGCCAGCGAGGCGATGGTCGGCTCGCGCAAGCTGCAGACCGGCTTTATCCCACGCGAAGACCGCGGCAAGCTGATCTCTGCACTCGACCGGCTGATGGGCTCGAAGATGTTCATCGACGACACGCCCGGGATTACGCTCGCCGAGATGCGCGCCAAGGCTCGTCGCCTGCAGCAGCAGGAGGGCGGCCTCGACCTCATCGTCATCGACTACCTCCAGCTGATGACTGGATCGACTGGCGCCTCGCAGAAAAAGTTCGAGAACCGCACCCAGGAGGTCAGCTCGATCTCGCGCGGCCTGAAGGCGCTGGCAAAAGAGTTGAGAGTACCGGTCGTCGCCTTGTCACAGCTCTCGCGTGGAAGCGAGCAGCGCACCGGTGACAAAAAGCCTTTGCTTTCCGACCTGCGCGAGTCGGGCTCCATCGAGCAGGATGCGGACGTGGTCGCGTTCATTCATCGCGAGGAGTACTACGACCGCGAGAACGAAGACCTGAAGGGCAAGGCCGAGATCATCATCGCCAAGCAGCGCAACGGCCCCACCGGCTCTGTGCACCTGGCCTATCTTGCCGACTTCACGCGATTCGAAAACCTCGACACCATGCATGGCGAAACCGGCGGCGGAGACGCCTATTGAGCGACGCGTCCGCACCTTCGTACCTGACCGGCCCGGAGGAGTGCGAAGCGTTCCTCAGCGAGTTTGAAGCTGGATCGGTGCCCTCTGCAGAGTGGACTCACCAGGCGCATATCGCGATGGCAACGGTCTACCTCGCGCGCTACGGCGACTCTGTCCTGCCGCACACCCGCGCCGCCCTTCGCAACCATCTTCTGTCCCGCGGCAGGCCCATCGGTTTCTATCACGAGACACTGACGATCTTCTGGCTGGCCCTCGTCGCTGAAGCGATGCGAGCACAGGAGACGTTGCCGCTGCACACAGTCGTGCGCTGCAACTGCGCCACGTTCGGAAGCCAAAGTAAGCTCCACGAGCGTTACTACAGCTTCGATGTCCTCAACTCCGCGGAGGCGCACGCACGCTGGATGCCGCCCGATCTGCTGTCCCTGACGATTCCGTTTCCGACGGACGTCTGAACCCCGACAATAAAATTTTGCTCTCCTGACATCCTCCTGACAGTATGCTGTCAGCAGCCCCGCCCTACTCTGCAACCGTAGTCAATCCCAACTCTGCAGAGGAGAACAGTTATGAGCAAGTTTGAAGCAAATGCAATCACCTGGTTTGAAATTCCCGTGAATGACATCGAACGTGCCCGCGGATTCTACGAGAACGTTCTGTCCTCGAAGCTGATTCCATACCCCGGCGGCGCACCCTGCTTCATCTTCCCAACCAAAGACAGCGGCGTCGCAGGCTGCATCGTCCAGCGCAATGATTTGAAGCCGGCCGCAGACGGAACGATCATCTTCCTGAATGCAGACGGTCAGCTTAACGCCGCCGTAGATCGGGCCAAAACCTCAGGCTCAAAGGTGCTTGTTCCGCGCACGGAGATCCCCGGCGGCTTCGGTTTCTTCGCATGCATCACGGATTCGGAGGGCAACCACGTTGGTCTGCACAGCCGCGGAGACTAATTCACAGCAAAGAGAGCTACTCACGTGAGGCGCGCTGACCGTCTCTTTCGCATCGTGCAGATGCTTCGCTCCGGACGCCTGAAGACCGCCCGCGCTCTTGCCGAGCGGCTTCAGGTCTCCGAGCGCACGATCTACCGCGATGTACGCGACCTGCAGCTCGCAGGACAGCCGATTGAAGGAGAGGCGGGCGTCGGCTACACTCTGCGGCGCGATTTCGACCTGCCGCCACTTATGTTCACCCCCGAAGAGTTGACCGCGCTGGTGCTGGGTGCACGTCTCGTTGAGGCGTGGGGAGGCGCGGAGTCTGTGGTCGCGGCCAAATCTGCGCTCGCGCGAATTGAGGCCGTGCTGCCCGAGGAACTCGCAGCCCGCCTGGACGCCATCGCACTCTACGCTCCCGGCTACAGGATGCCGATGTCGCATCGCCGTCTCCTCGATCAACTCCACGCAGCTTGCCTCAGTCGCACCGTGCTTGAGTTCAGTTACACGCGCCTGAACGAAGACGCCTCACGCGCCGAACAGCGCACCGTGCGTCCGCTGGCGCTGGCCTTCTGGTCCGGTGTCTGGACGCTCGCTGCGTGGGACGAGAGACGCGACGACTTCCGCACCTTCCGCCTCGATCGCATCGAGAAACTCGATATCACATCCCGCAACTTCACGCCGAAGCGCGGCCAGCGGCTCGAGGACATGATGAAGCGTGTCCGCGCCGAGGCCGCTGCAACTACTCCGTCTCCCCCGGCGTCAGCTTCGGATTGATCTTGATCGGCGTCTGCTCGTACGGCCTTCCCTTGGCGAGCGCATCTTCAAGCTGCTTGTCATAGCCGTAGATGTCGTTGAAGAAGTGCATCGTCCCATCTTCGTCAGCGTTCGCGGTCAGGTACGTGATGTTCACAGTCAGCGGTGTCTTCAATCCCACCTGCTTGTTGTTCTGCGGATCACTGCCATCAGCTGGCCCGTACATCGCCTCGTGAATCGAGTCCTCGTCCCACGGGTCTTGTCCGTCGAGCACCCAGTTCGCCATCTTCTCCGCATCGTTCAACCGAATGCATCCGTGCGAGTGGTCGCGCCGGGAGAGATTGAACAGATTCATCTCCGGCGTCGAGTGCATGTACACGTCGTACTCGTTGGGGAACATGAACTTCACCAGGCCCAGAGAGTTCTTCGGCCCTGGCTTCTGCCGCACGCCGTAGCGCCCATGCACAAGGTCATTGACAGTCCATCCGGTTACGGGCGTGCCGTCTCCCTTGACCACTTCATAGTCGTTCTTCGCCATGTACGCCGCGCCTGCCGCGCCGCCCAGATGGTTCACGAGCTCCTTCTTGATGATCGAGACCGGCAGATTCCAGTACGGCCGAAAGATCATGTAGCGCATCGTGCGCACAAACATCGGCGTGTCGTGATTGCCCTTGGCCTCTCCGTCGACGATCTTCATCTTGAAGACCAGCGCGTGGTCTTCGTCGTACGTGCGCACAAGAAACTCCGGCAGATTCACCATCACGCGCGGCTGCTGAAAGTTATCAGGCAGCCAGCGCCAGCGCTCCAGCGAGTCGTCGATCTGCTGTACAAGACGGCTCATCGGCACATTCAACGCGTCGATCGTTCCGTTGCCGAGCCTGCCGTCATCCTGAAGGCCATAACGCTCCTGAAATTTCTTCACCGCCGCAGCAACTGTGGAGTCATAACGCGCTGGCGCAGGCGTATCCGCGGGCGCATCGCCCTCCAGCTGCAAACGGCTCCACAGATCCGCAATCGCCGGATAGCTGCCACCTTTCCCAACCGGCTTTTCAACCTCCGGCAAAGCCTGTGGCGGATTCGCCTTCTGCTGCTGTGCAAGCGCGAGATACTTCGGCAGCGCCTTTTCCGTCTCCTCGTAGAGCGAATTCTTCGGCTCGAGCTTTGCCACCTGGTCCGCGATCTCACCAGCGTCAGCATCAACGAAGTTATCGTCGATCAGCGCCGGGATGTCGAACTTCGCGCGCCGGCTCGCTACGTCGATATCGAAGTTGAGAGCCTGCGGATTAATGCGGCCCAGGTGAATATCAGAGAGATACCGCGTCAGCGCAACCGTCATTGCGACGTCGAACTGCGCGACGGCCTGTTCCGCACTATCCGAATCGTCGTGGGTCTTCTGAATCTGCTCAAGCTGCTGCACACGTTGCGGCCAGCGATCAGCATCGTAGTCGGCCGGCACAAGCCCTTTCTCGGCAGCGTTGGCAAAGACCCGCATCAATGCCTTCGCAGACTCGGTCGGCAGCCCGTTGCGCGTCCATGCAAGCTCGTAGTTTCGGCCATCGTAAAACTGCTGCACCTGCGGTTGAAAATCGGAGTAATTCGCCCACCGCAGGATCGCAAGCTTGTTCGAGCTCGCCAACGAGGCCAGCCTGTCGGCGTAGTCCGTCGTGTTTTCCTTGGACTTCGCGCGGCGATGGTGGAACTTCGCCCACAGAGCCTTGACCCCTCCGCGGCAGCCGTTGAGTGGAAGCAGGGAAGCCAGCAGGAGCAGGGCAAGGAAAGAGCAGATCGTGCGACGCTTCATCAATCAGGGCAGCCTCGGGGTCTCAGCAACAGCGTAAACGGGCTGTCAAATTGTTGGATGCGAAAATTCTTCGAAGACTCGTAGCGAGTACCCGCCATCACAGGTTGAGCCCCGCCAGGCTCGTCCAGCAAAGCGCGGCTTGTGTGATGAGGATGGCAGCGCTCAGCGTGAGAAACAACTTGCGCTGCCGGCTCTCCAGAATGTCGGCAAAGACGCCGCCGACGAACGTGAAGAGGAACGGCAGCGCCCACACCCAGGGCGCGCTGACGACCTGTGTCGTGTAGATCGGGAACAGCACCAGCGTCATAATCAGCGGCGTGGTGTTGCCGAAGTAGCGGCTCGGCCGGCTGCTGAAGTAAACGACCAGCGCCACTGCCGTTGCAACGAGAATACCCGCATTCGCCGGCGACGAGCAGAACCTGCGCAGACCTTCCGTCGTGAACCAGAACCGCGCACTTCCGCCGGTAAACACGTACAGGAAGGCTGACGCCTGGAAGCTGAACGACGCGAAGAGAATCACGAACGCGCCCAGTGACGCGAAGATCATAATCTGCGGCACCTGACTGCGCCGCCGATCCGCCAGGTAGAACAGGAACGCCAGCCCCGCGATGAAGCCGATGATTGCCGCCAGCAGGTGCGCCGCCGCGGTCAGTCCGAGCGCCGTTGCCAGCAGCAGCATGCGCGGTTTCCACTTCGTACGTGGCCCCTGCAGTGCATGCGCGACGCCGATGGCCGTGTACACCAACCCATACAGCCCCCACAGCGCCAGCACCTCGTTGTTCGGATGCGTCGCATAGCGAACCACCTCCGGACACAACACATACAGACCCAGCGCGATCGCTCCGCCCTCATTGCCAAACAGCCGCCGCGCCACCCACCACAGACCTCCGCCCAGCCACACGGCGAACAGCACAAATGGCAGCCGCATCAGGTACTTCACATAGCTCAGTTCGTGGCGCGCCTCCCACGTCGTTCCATTCAGCGAGCCCTCACTATAAAGCCGGTTCTCCGGCTTGCGCAGATGGTCGATCCCCAGCAGCACCAGCCTTTGCGCGCTCAGCGGCAGCCCGGCCAGCCGGTACGCGAACGTCCCATCCCCATTCAGATTGCCGCAGGTGGTGAAATAACCCTGCAGCGGCGAAGGCCGCTCCCACATCTCGCGGCCGCAGCGCGCGTAGCGGTAGTCATTGGCGTCCAGAGGCTGGTGCGCGATCGTGTACAGGCACTCAGCAAAAAGCAGCAAAAGAAGAACGGCCGCAATACGCTGCGCGCGGCCGAGCACAAACGTTCGAACTCTCACCTCTCTAGCGTACAGGGCCGGGCTTGTAACCTTACCTGTATGGATTCACTTACGTTCACACCCGGCCGCGCCCACCTCAAGTCGAACCCGGCCGTGGTCAACCCGGTCGTGGCCCCGTGGTCGGTGGTCTTCGAGGACGAAGGCGTAGCCGGCTACCTGTACGCCTGCGACCGCTCCTTCCCCACGGAGGAGCAGAGCATTCTCGACGCCATGCTCATCTACAACGTGCGTTCGCTCGAGGAGCCGCAGCGTGAGCGCCTCGCGACAGTCCAGTGGTCGCGCGACGGCATGCAGGCCGTCTTTTACATCGACGGATCGCCTCAGGGCTTCATCGACTTCGCCGCGCGCCAGAGCTTCTGCCGCTCCAATTTTCCGAACTTCATGGAGCAGAAGGGCGACAGCTGGCGCAAGTCCTCGCATCAATGGGACGAAGCGAAGATCAAGAGCTTCGAGGCCGCGCTCTATCACTAAGAGAGTTTGTTGGGGGAAGGGGTCTTGCCGAAGGGGTGCAGGGGAGGCGCCGTTCTCAGTTGAAAGGTAGAGGTGGGATCGTCTAGTCCCAATCCTCGTCTTTCTCAGGGTGCCAGCGAAGTGTCATCAAACAGGGCGATAAAACCATCAGGATAAAAACGGCTGCAACAAGCAGGCTGTGCATTTGGGCTCCGGTCTGCGAAGGACGACAGGGGTGTAGCGTCTCGCGCCAGAGCCAAGGACGATACCCCCCAAAGGTGGAATCGCCCGAACAGAAGCGACAGGCGGGAAGGAACGCTTCTTGCTTGGAGATCTCAGTGTTTCGCTGAATTTACGGAAAGAAAACTTGAGGCTTTACGCTTGTCGCGCTTCGCCTTCAAGAGTTTGGTGCCGAAGAAAGGACTCGAACCTTCACACCCTTGCGAGTACATGGACCTGAACCATGCGCGTCTGCCAATTCCGCCACTTCGGCTCACTGCAATCAGATGCCCACCGCATCCGCCGCGTGAAGTCTTAGTGTTTCAAAGGCCTCTCCCGCTGTCAATTCGCGCACTCCGCGCGTAAACTGTGCCAACCGTGTTTGCGTCTGTTGCAGATGAACTGGCAATCACCCAAAGGGAGCATCGTTGCGCACATGAAGGAGTCCTCTACGGCAGTCTCTTCGGCATCGGCCC
Source organism: Acidobacteriaceae bacterium (assembly GCA_035605855.1). Classification (GTDB taxonomy): domain Bacteria; phylum Acidobacteriota; class Terriglobia; order Terriglobales; family Acidobacteriaceae; genus Granulicella. Next base: position 8,454 of record DATNGO010000125.1, read on the forward strand.
AGCAAATTCCGGAGGAGCTGGCGCTGGAGATCCGGCGCATGGCGCACGACCTCTCCAACGCCCTCGAGATCATCGTCCAGACCAGCTACCTGCTCAGCATGGCCGAGCTCAAGGAGCCCGCCAGCGACTGGCTCCGCATGCTTGAGTCCGGCGTCAACAAAGCCCTCGAGCTCAACCTCGAGCTCCGCGGCTACATCAAGCAACACACGCCGAAGTAGGAGATGTTAGGGATTAGATTTTAGATTTTAGATGTTAGAGGTCGCATGACCGTCTACTGAGGACGGCGGACCCTGACATCTAACATCCAAAACCTAACATCTAGTTATTCGCTGCAATCGCCGCCACAATCCTGTCCATGACCGCGCGGTCAGTCGATCCATTCGGCGCGTGATCATCGACAAAGATCGAAAAGATCACCTGCTTTCCGCTGGCTGTGTCCAGATATCCCGAGAGCCCGCGGCTTTCGCCCAGCGTCCCCGTCTTCGCGAACAGATGGTCCTTCAGCGGCGCGTCCGGAAACCGCGACGACAGCGTCCCATCCTCTCCGCCCACCGGCAGCGCAGCCTTCCACTGGGCAAACCACGGCTGCTTGGCCGCATACGCCAGCAGTTGCGCCGTGGCGCGCGGCGTCACCAGGTCGTGCCCGCTCAGCCCGGAGCCGTCATAGAAGACAAAATCCGCCGGATCGAGTCCCGCATGCAGGAGAAATCCTCGCACGATTCTGGCTCCCTCTGCGGTCGATCCGGTCGTGCACGCCGCCGCGCCTCCCAGCCTGTGCAGCAGCAGTTCCGCATGCAGGTTCTGCGACACCTTCAGTGTCAGCATTACATCCTCGGCCAACGGCGCCGACGCCTTCGACGCCAGAACGTTTGGCCTCACCACCACCGGACAACTCGCCGGGCACCCGGGAAGTCCGGCAACAGTCGCAGCCTCACACTCCGTCAGCGGCGCATTCACCGTGCCCAGGAACCCGCGGCCATCGTGTACCACTTGATGTTGCGCTGTCGCCTCACCATCAACCCGGATGCCCCGCTCGACCAGCATCTGCCGCAGCGCCATCGCCGCATACAGCGCTGGATCGTCGATGCTCACATGCTCCACATCCGGCTCTGCATCCACCGCCATCGAGCCATACACACGCAGCGCGCGGCTTCCCGGCAGCCGTTCCACGTTGACATGGCTCCCCGTCCCAGCCGCCGTCGTATCCACCTGCGAGTTCACCGTGTAGTACGGAACCCCGTTCTGCTCCAGCGTCACGGTGACCGGCGTATAGCGCTCTCGCCCCTTCGGCCCGCTGACTGCCCCCGGGTTCACCGTCAACTTCATCTCATTGTCGGCAATCGTCAGCGCGCTTACCGGCGCTCCATACCCCCAAACCAGGTCGCCAACATCCCAGCTATCGGCGAACGGTTCGTGTGGAAACAAGGTGTCATCGCCTACGATGCGCCCGGACACCCTCCGCACGCCCTTCGCGGCCAACTGGTCCGCCAGAGCACGCAGATCATCCAACCCAACCGGCGGCTGGCCGGACGCACTCTTCGGCCGCTGCGCCGGTGGCACGTACGGCAGATCCCCGCTGGCCATGTTCGCATCCGCCGCCCCCACCAGCGTCAGATCGCCCCTCACCTTCCCCTTCGCATCCAGATCGCCGAATACCCTGGTCGTCACCGTCGCATCCGGCCCCAGCAGCGCCATCGCCGCCGCCGTCGTAAACAGCTTGGCGTTGGAGGCCGGTCGAAAGAATTTGCCCTCATCCCATCCGTAGATCGCCGTCCCATCCAGCGCCGTCACGGCGATGCCCCAGTGCGCCCGGCTGACTCCCGGATCGGCCAGCAGGGCAGCAATCTGCGTTCCCAGGGGCGTGCCCGCGCCGTCCGGGAAGACCGGATGATTGGGCGACGCCGTGGGGCTATTGGGCGTCTGCCCCACGCAGGAAAACCCGCACAAAATGACAGCCCCCAGCGTCGCGGAGAGCAGTCCGCGCGTCCCATAGAAGAGCGAAGTCGGCATGCTTCGCAGTCTACGTTAGGGAGCTGCTCCGCTCCTGATTGCAATAGATCATTCTTCGCAAATTTTGCGTAAACTTGGTTGACAATTGACCCCTGGAAGATGTCTACAATGGCGCCCATGTCTTTGGCCGCACGTCCGATGTATCGCTGGCAGCTCCGCACCCGCACGCTGGAGCTTGGCAGCCGTACGCTCCTGATGGCCATCATCAACGTCACCCCGGACAGCTTCTCTGGAGACGGACTTTCAAAGGTCACCGTGGACGAGGCAATCGCCGCCGCGGTGCGTGCGCACGACGACGGCGCTGACATGCTTGACCTCGGCGCCGAGTCCACGCGACCCGGCGCCACCCCCATTTCGGCCACCGAGGAGCAGGCGCGCCTGCTGCCTGTGCTGGACGGCCTGATGCGCGAGCGTCCCCAGGCGATCGTCTCCGTCGACACCTATCACGCCTCCACCGCCCACGCTGCGATTCGCCTCGGCGTGGAGATCGTCAACGACGTCTCCGGGCTCGAGTGGGACTCCGACATGGCGCGCACCGTCGCCAACGCCGGCTGCGGTCTGGTCCTGATGCACGCCCGCGGCCGGCCCACGCAGTGGAAGTTGCAGACGCGGCTCCCACCCTCAAAGGTGATCCCCACTGTCTTCTCTGGTCTCTGCGAGCGGCTTACGCTGGCCGAAGCCTCAGGGCTCTCCAGCGAGCGCATTCTCCTCGATCCCGGCTTCGGCTTCGGCAAGGTCGACAACGAGAACGTGGTGCTCCTCGCCGGGCTTCCCCGCCTGCATGAGCTCGGGCGGCCACTGCTCGTCGGTCTCTCGCGCAAGAGATTTCTCTCCAACCTCGTGCAGCACGTTCAGGGCGCCAGCCTCCCGATTCCCGAAGCGCTCCGCATCGCCACCGTCGCCGGCAACGTCGCCGCCATCCTCGCCGGCGTACACGTTCTCCGTGTACACGAAATACAGTCCGCTCGAGAAGCCGCCGCCGTCGCCGATGCGTTGCTGGAGGCCGAGGAGCCGAGCATGCGCAAGGTCGTCGGCTTCGACGCCTGACTCCCCCGCACACAATACCGGCGGTGAGACGGCAGCCTAGACCGTCATCACCTCTTTTTCCTTCGTCTTGAAGAGTTCTTCGATGTGCTTGATCGCCGCGTCGGTCATCTGCTGAATCTCCTCATTCGCACGCTTCTCGTCATCGGCGGAGATCTGCTTGTCCTTCGTCGCCTTCTTCACCGTGTCATTGCCGTCACGGCGAATATTGCGGATGGAGGTGCGGTGGTCCTCAAGCACGGTCGAGAGGTGCTTGACCGTATCGCGGCGGCGCTCCTCGGTCATCGGCGGAACCGGCACCCGGATGATCTTCCCATCGTGCATCGGATTGAATCCCAGGCCGGAGGTGCGGATCGCCTTCTCAATCGGTGAGACCATCGCCTGCTCCCATGGCTCCACAACGATCAGCTGCGCCTCGGGCGTCTTCAGCTGGGCCACCTGCGACAGCGGTACTTCCGTACCGTAATAGTCCACCCGCACCTGGTCCAGCATGTGGACGGAGGCGCGTCCCGTGCGAACGCTCACAAGGTTGTTGCGAAAGTCTTCCACAGCCTTGTCCATGCGTGTTTTCAGCCCTGCGGAGAGCCCCTTCAGGGCCTCGATTCCAGCCATACCTGTTGCCATCGTTCCTGCGGCCTCCAGCCGTTCACAGGCGATTCTAAACGTACTTTGTGCCGCCGTCCGGTGCCCCGGTTCAACTCCCCTGAAATCACACCCCTACGACATTTGGTGTAGCTCAAAGCGATACCTTAGTGGGCAAATGAGAATTGACGGTAGCCATCCCCGACCCATATTCTGACATCACGTATTCAAGGCAGCAGTGATGCTTGCCCTGAGTACAGGGCTGTTCGTGCATCGCATGCCCCCACAACCAATGATTCGATTGTCACGGGCCCAGGTCCGAGGCAGAACAAGGATTGACGATGAAGAAAGCCATCCTGTCTGTTGCGCTCGCGATTCCTCTGATTGTCGCTCTGCCGGCCCGTGCTCAGAGCGGATGTGAAGACTCGCCAGAGAATCCGACACTTGTGCTGGCTGGACTCGCCGGCGGCGTCTTTGCCGTTTCCTCGCTTCGCATGCGATTGCGCGCCCGCCGAGCGCCCAAGCAGAAATAATTCAAGCAGGTCCTACCTTTTTTGGCCGGAGTGTCTGCTCCTGTAATCTGGGGCTGAGCTTTCCTTTGTCGAACGGCCTGCGTGCGATCCTCTGATTCCAAAATTCTGCAGCCGGGAACTCTACAGCCCGGCACCGTCGTCGCCCTGGCGTGCCTTGCCGCCGCCGTCGGCCTGCTGACTATCTTCAGCTCCGTCCACATGCTGTGGCTGATCTGGCGCACGGACGACCTCAAGTCCATGGGCATGGTCGTGCCCTTCGTCTGCGCCGCCCTCATCCTTCGCGAGTGGCGCCGCCTCGGCTGGGAGACCCAGGGAAGCTGGTGGGGCTTTGCCGTCCTCGCCATCTCCGCCGCCCTCATGTTCCTGCGCGACCAGACGCTTTTCATCGTCACCATCAATAAGGAGTGGCTGCTGCAGATCCCGCCGCTGCCGCTGGTTGCGGTGGTGTACGCCGCGGGAATGGTGCTGCTCTTCGGTGGCACGCGCCTGCTGCGTGCCGCATGGTTCCCCGTGCTGCTCATGTGGGCCGTGATTCCCGTGCCGCAAACCTTTAGCCGGTTTATAGACCTCCCGCTCCAGCACGCCGCAGCCTCCGTCGCCCGCGCCTTCGCGCATCTTCTCGGCCAGCAGCTCACACAGGACAAGCTCCGCCTCATGTTCACGCCCGAGTTCGGCATGTTCATCGCGCCGGGCTGCAACGGCATTCGCGGCTCCATCACGCTCGGCCTCGCGGCAATCGTCGTGGCCTGGCTCTACCGCTTCCGCTGGTTCGTCTTCGCTCCGGTGGTTGCGGGCGCGGTCCTGCTCGGATACCTCTTCAACTTCCTCCGCCTCTGCCTGCTGGTCGTCTACTACAAAATCGCGCTGCCGCATCCCTGGCTGCAGAATCATGCCCGCCAGGCGGACCTCGTCATCGGCGGCTGTCTCTTCGTGCTCGCCCTCTTCATCTTCTTCGCGGTGGCCGAGCGCCTCCGCCGCGACCCCGAAGATGTTCGCGCCGAGCCGCCGGAAACCGCGCCGGCCGCCAGGCCTGCAAAATCCTATTTCGCTCGCGTCGCCGCCGTTTTCGC
>DATNGO010000126.1:0-15852 GCA_035605855.1 Acidobacteriaceae bacterium
TTTTGTCTCGCTCGGCTGCCCCAAGAACCTCGTCGACTCCGAGGTCATGATGGGCCTGCTGCATCGCGGCGGGGCAGAGCTCACCCCACGCGCCGAAGACGCCGAGATCCTTGTCGTCAACACCTGCTCCTTCATCGACTCGGCCAAACAGGAGTCCGTCGACACCATCCTCGAGATGGTCGGGCACAAGATTGCCAACGGCGGCCGCGCCAGGAAACTCATCGTCGCCGGCTGTCTCGTGGAGCGCTACCGCGACGAGATCCGGAAGAATATCCCCGAGGTCGACGCTGTCGTGGGCACCGGCGAGCTCGAAGCGATCCTGGAAGCAGCGGGCCTTTCCAGACCCGCGGAAGTCGTTCCAAACTCGCCCTTCAACATCCTCAGCAGTGCTCAGATTGAGCGTCACGCTTCTTCGGTTAATCAGCACTCACGCCCAGAGTCCGACTCGGCGCAGCTTCGTCACGAAGCCACGCGAAGCGTTTCGCCTGAAACGCAGTCGCGCGCCGAAGGCGATGCTCGCGAGGCGGCCGGCCGCTTCTCGCGCGAGGCATGGGACGGCGCACATGCCGCACTGCCCACTTACCTCTACACCGCCGACACGCCGCGCATCCTCACCACACCGCGGGCCTCCGCTTACATCAAGATCGCCGAAGGCTGCGACCACCCGTGCAGCTTCTGCATCATCCCGCAGCTGCGCGGCAAGTTTCGCTCACGCCCCCTGGCGAGCATCGTCGCGGAGACGCAACACCTCATCGCGCAAGGCGTCCGCGAGATCACACTCATCGGCCAGGACACCACCTGCTACGGCGAAGACCTCGCACCGGATGCGGAGCTCGGACGTCGCGTGGAACTGGCCGATCTGCTCAACTCTCTCGCTCCCCTGCCCGGCCTCAAGTGGCTGCGCTTCCTCTACGCGTATCCCAACAAAATCACCACGCGTCTGCTCGAGACGATCGCGCGCCACGACAACATCGCGAAGTACCTCGACGTCCCACTGCAGCACGCCAGCGCCAACGTCCTTCGCCGCATGAAGCGCGGAGGCAGCGCCGGCCGCTTCCTCGAGATCATCGACAAAGCACGCAGTATTGTTCCCGGCCTCGCCCTGCGCACCAGCTTCATCGTCGGCTTCCCGGGCGAGAGCGACGAAGATTTCAGCGAGCTCTGCAACTTCGTCGAAGCCGCGAAGTTCGACTGGCTCGGCGTCTTTTCCTATTCCGACGAAGAGGGCGCGCAAGCCTTCACGCACGAAAGCAAGATCCCCAGGCGCACGATCGAATCCCGCCGTCGCAAGCTGATGAAGCTTCAACAAAAGATCAGCGCCCGTGCCAAGCGCGACTGGATCGGCCGCGAGGTCGACCTGCTCGTCGAAGGCGAGTCCGACGAAACAGATCTTCTATGGCAAGGTCGCACCCTGAGCCATGCGCCCGAAATCGACGGCAAGGTCCTCATCAACGACTTCGGCTCCCACGACGCTCTCGTCCCCGGCACTTTCTACCGCGCCGAAATCACCGAGTCGCACGACTACGACGTCGTCGCTAGAATCATCGAGTAGCCCACATGTCCGCCAAGCCGCTGCATTGCCCCATCTGCAAAAAGCCCGTCGATCCCTCCAGTAACGACGCTCCCTTCTGCTCCGACCGCTGCCGCCTGATCGATCTCGGCAAGTGGGCGTCTGGAGATTACAGAGTCTCCTCGCCGATCCTCGACCCCGAACTTCTCGAGGAGGTCGAAGAGGCGCAGCTTCACGCCGAACGTCGCCGCGCAGGCCACGACAAGGACTAACCCGCGCCGCTGGTCGCTACAATCGGACTCGTGCAGCAAACACAGAAAAAATCTTTCTGGGCCTGGACCGTCGCCACCTTTTTCGGCGCCGGCTTCCTCAAGCCCGGCCCCGGCACCTACGCCTCCGTTGTTACGGTGCTGCTGTGGCTGGCCGCGGCATCGCTTCTCCACCACAACACATTGCATCTCCTCATCGCGACGCTGATCGCGCTCGCGCTCGCCATCGCCTTCGGCATTCCCGCAGCCACACGCGTCGCACGCGAGTCGCAGCGCAAAGATCCGGGCTTCGTTGTCATCGATGAAGTCGCCGGCCAACTCATCGCACTCATCGCACTCGCGCCCGACTGGCCGCACGCTCTGCTCGCGCTTCTCCTCTTCCGCTTCTTCGACATCCTGAAGCCGCCGCCAATCCGCCGTCTCGAAGCACTCCCGGAAGGCGCCGGCATCGTCATCGACGACCTCGGCGCCGGCCTCTACGCTTTCGTCCTCGTGCAGCTCATCACCCACCTGCTTTAAGCCGTCGGGAACAGCGGCAACTGACTCCATCGCGGCAACAGTTTGCCCGGCAGTTGCCTCCCGGCGTCCGCCCGTCTACGCTATTCACCCATGAGCCTGCTGCATCCCAACCGGCCGCCCTCCACCACTCAGGCTCCGCGCCTTGATCGCCTCGCGCCATCCGCCGCCATCCCCGGCGGCAGCTTTGAGATCTTCGGCTCGCACCTGCTGCCCGTCACTAACGACGGCCCTCAGCTTGCACCCCAGCTTGCACCCCAGCGAGCCAGCTCGCCGGGGACCCCGCAGCTTGCACCCCAGCGAGCCAGCTCGCCGGGGACCCCGCAGCTCCCTTCCGCCAGCTTCGGCGATACCACGGCCTACTTCGACCTCGTGCGTCCCAACCGCGCGCTGGTCCGCGTCCCGGAAGGCGCTATCGCCAGCGATCTCACCCTTCGCGCCAACGGCCTTGCCTCCAACGTCCTCCATGCCAACATCGCCGTGCCTATGGCTGATGAGCTGCACCTCGTCTCCAACCCCGCCATCGACGCCGACGGCAATCTCTTCGCCATGATCAGCGGCGCTCGCGGCGACCGCGTGCCGGTCTCCATCGTCCGCATCGGCCGCGATCTCCAGGCCCGCCCCTTCGCGCGCGACCTGCTCAACGTCTCCGCGCTCGCCTTCGGCCCGGACAGTTATCTCTACGCCAGCTCGCGCGCCGAAGGCACTGTCTACCGCATCTCGCCCGAAGGCGACCACATCTCCACCTTCGCTGAAGGCATGGGCGTCGCCACCGGCATCGCCTTTGACCGTGACGGCAACCTGTTCGTGGGCGACCGCTCCGGCACCATCTTCAAGGTCGGCCCCTACGGCTCGCACAATCCCGGAGAAGTCTTCGTCTTTGCCACACTCGAGCCCTCCGTCGCCGCCTATCACCTGGCCTTCCGCGACGATGGCACACTGCTCGTCAGCGCGCCCAGCACAAGCTCCAACCAACCTGTCTACGCGATCGCACCGAACGGCGACACCAGCGTCTTCTACCAGGGCCTCGGCCGCCCGCAGGGCCTCGCGCTCGATACCGACGGCAACATCTACGTCGCGGCCTCGCTGCAGGGCCGCCGCGGCATCGTCCGCATCACGCCTGACGGGTCCTCCGCCGAGCTCTTCATCGCCGGCAACGACCTCGTCGGGCTGTGCTTCCTCGACGACGGCTGCGCCGCGCTTGCGACTGGCAGCACCCTCTATCACCTCGACCTCGGCATCACCGGCAGGCCGCTGGTCTAGCAGGAATGTGGGTGGCCCATCCTTTCGCAAAGCGAAAGGGTGGGGTATCGTTTGCGGGTAGCAAACGACCGCATTAATCTTTCTATGTCCATCTTCAACGACATGCATTCATATCGGTGGTTCCACTCATGGCACGAGTTCGACGAAGCGAACCGAATGTTGCGAGAAGCTATTGAACGCGGCTACGTCGAAAGCGTCACTCCTCTAAAACATCCCACACAGGGCCTCGGCCACGAATCCTGGTATCGCGACAAGGAGACCAGTGAGACTTATCGCTTGGCTTCGCCGAACCCACCCGCAAGAGGTGCGTGGGAGCCCGTCGATCTTGAGGATTGCATCGATCCCAACTTCCTCAGCTCAATAACGCCCTGCCAGCATCCAACCAACGACATGATCGCTGAAATCATCGCTGTCGGCTCGGAGATGTCGACGCATCGACCTCTCACTCCAGAAACATCGCATTCATATCCCGATAACTAATTGCGCCGTCCGCGAAGCCAAACGTACCCTTTTCCTTAATCTCCTTCGCCGCGCGAAGAAATGCCGTCAGCGCCACACGCGACAGCGCGCTTCCCACGCTGATCCTCTTCACCCCCATCGCCGAGAGCTCCGCAGCTGTCAGCGTCATGCCCGGCGACCCCATCAGCACATTGACCGGCTTGTCCACTGAGCCCACCACCGCCGCAATATCCTCTTTGCGGCGAAGCCCCGGAGCGTATAGCACATCTGCACCTGCCTCCTGGTACGCCTGCAGCCGTTCGATCGTGTCCTTCAAATCCGTTCGTCCCACCAGGTAGTTCTCCGCGCGCGCCGTCAGGGCAAACGGAAACGCCTGCGCTCGTGCTGCCTCCACCGCTGCGCGCACTCTCTCCACCGCCTGCGCTCTCTCATAGATCGGCTCATTCGCTCGTCCCGTCGAGTCCTCGATCGATCCGCCCACAGCTCCTGCCGCCGCGGCCATCCTGATTGTCTCGGCCGCCACCTCCGGTGCATCTCCGAATCCGTTCTCCAGATCCGCGCTCACCGGCAGCTCCGTCGCCGCTGCCAACGCCGTTACATGGGCAATCATTCTCTCGCGGCCCACCGCGGTATCCTGCAACCCCATCGAAAATGCATATCCCGCGCTGGTCGTCGCCAGCGCCTCAAAGCCCAGATGCGCCAGCAGCCGCGCCGTCCCGACATCCCACGGATTTGGAATCACAAACGCCTCGCTCCGCTCGTGCAACGCTCGAAACGCCTTCGCCTTTTCCATCTGAGTCGTCATACAAATCAGCCTACTCCCGCCGAACATATATCCTGATTCTTCGACGTACCTGCCACCCGAGACCCCATGATCGCTGAAATTATCGCTGTCGGCTCTGAGATGCTGACGCCCTTCCGAACTGACACCAACTCACTCTTCCTCACCGACGGCCTCAACGACCTCGGCGTTTCCGTCGCGTTCAAGACCGTCGTCGGCGACAACCGCGAGCACCTCACCTCCGCCGTCCGCATCGCGATCTCGCGCGCCGACATCGTCATCACGTCCGGAGGCCTGGGGCCAACGGAGGACGACCTCACGCGCAACTGCGTCGCCGACGCGCTCGGCGTCGAGCTCTACAAAGATCCCGACACCATTGCCGCGCTCTACAAGCGTTTCGCCGAGCGCCGCATCCCCATGCCGCCCAACAACGAAAAGCAGGCCGAGGTGGTCGATGGCGCCGACCTTCTTCCCAACCGTAACGGCAGCGCACCCGGCCAGTGGCGCGACACGCTCTGGCCGTCGCCTTCTGGCGATATGCACCGCAAGATCGTCATCCTCCTCCCCGGCCCATCCAAGGAACTCAAAGCCATCTTCACGGACGAGTGCCTCCCACGCCTCTCCGCGTCACTTCCTCCGCGTTTCCTCGCCAAACGCCTTCTTCGCATGGCGCTGATCCCCGAGTCCACCGTCGACGCACGCTGCGCTCCTGTCTACACAAAGTTCACCGACGTCGAGACCACCATCCTCGCCGGCTCCGCCGAGATCCAACTCCATTTCGTCTGCGTCAAGCCGGCACAGGAGGCGGCCGAAGCCCGCGTCAACGCGCTCGCCGAGCTCATCGAGCACGAGATGGGCGACGACATCTTTTCCTCGCACGGCGAATCGCTCGAAGAGATCGTCCTCCTCATGCTCGAGATGCGCGACCTCAAACTGGCCGTCGCCGAAAGCATCACCGGCGGCCTGCTCTCGCAGCGCCTCACTGCGATCCCCAACGCTTCACGCAGCTTCCACGGCGGCGCCGTTGTCTACGCCAGCGAGCAGAAGACCAACCTCTGCGACGTTCCGTCCGAGCTCGTCCAGAAACACGGCGCCGTCAGTCCGGAGGTCGCCCGCGCCCTCGCCGAAGGCATCCGCAAAAAGACCAATTGCTCCCTTGGCCTCAGCCTTACCGGCCTCGCCGGACCCAGTGGCGGCGAGGGCCCCGACGCCGGCAAGCCCGTCGGCCTCGTCTACATCGGCTTCGCCGACGGCGAAGACACGCAGGTGAAACAACTCAACCTCAGAGGCGACCGCGACCACATCCGTTTCTGGGCCTCGCAGCACGCTCTGGAACTCCTCCGCCGCACACTGCTTTAGTCCTCGATTCACAACCTCGGGCTCCCCGGATTCGCTACACTCACCTCATCCCCATGCGTCTCTGGCTGCCCATACTCGCCGTCGCGTACCTTCTGGGTTCGATCCCGTTCGGCTATATCCTCGTGCGCATCTTCCGCAAGGAAGACATTCGCGCCACCGGCAGCGGCAACATCGGCGCTACCAACGTGGCGCGCTCCGGCAAGGGCCTCGGCATCCTCACCCTTCTGCTCGACCTCCTCAAGGCCTTCGCCGCGGTCAGGATCGCCCAGCATTTCGCCCCCGGGACACCCGGCTTCCCGTCGGATCTCGCCGTCGCCGCCGGCATCGCCGCCGTCCTCGGCCACGTCTTCCCCGTGTGGCTGGGCTTCAAAGGCGGCAAAGGAGTCGCCAGCGCACTTGGCGTCTTCATCGCGCTCGCTCCGCTCGCGGCGCTCTGCGCTCTGGGCGTCTTCATCGTCGTCTTCGCCCTCACGCGTTACGTCTCGCTCGCCAGCATCCTCGCGGCGGTTATGATGCCCGTCTTCTGCCTGCTGTGGATGCCGGACCGCTCGCCTCTCTTCGTCGGCGGAGTCATCTTCCTCGCACTCCTCGTCATCGCCAAACACCGCGCCAACATCGCGCGCCTCATGGAGGGCAAGGAGAGCCGCTTCGGCAGCAGGAAAACTTCCCCGCCCACCGACCCGAACAAGAAGGTGCGTGCGTGAGTCGCATCGCTGTCCTGGGCGCCGGAGCCTGGGGTACGGCACTTGCCATCTCGCTCGCGCGCCGCGGCGGCCATCAGCTCTGCCTCTGGGCCCACTCCCCCGAGCACGCGCGCCAGCTTGCCGAGACCGGCGAAAATGCTCGCTACCTCCCCGGCTACATCCTTCCCGCCGGCGTCGACATCACACCCGCCATCACCGACGCCATCGCCGACGCCGAGATCATTCTCTGCGTCACGCCCTCGCAGGCGCTGCGCTCCATCATGGAGCAGATCGCACCTCACCTCACTGCCGCGCAGATTCTGCTCTCCGCCTCCAAGGGCATCGAAGAAAAGACCTTCCTGCGCATGTCGCAGGTCATTGCGGAGCAGACCGAGGACAACAACCCCATCGCCGTGATCGGCGGACCCTCCTTCGCGCAGGAGGTCGCCGCAGCCATGCCCACCGCCCTCTCGATCGCCTGCGATGACGCCGCCATCGGCACACGTTTGCAGAACGACTTCTCCTCGCCCTCACTGCGCGTCTATCGCAACGAGGACATCGCCGGCACCGAGCTCGGAGGCGCGCTCAAAAACGTCATCGCCCTCGCTGCCGGCATCGTCGCCGGCCTTGAGCTCGGCCACAACGCCGCCGCCGCTCTCATCACACGCGGCATCGCAGAGATCTCGCGCCTCTCCATCGCCTGCGGCGGCCGCCGCGAGACTATGGCCGGCCTTTCCGGCATCGGCGACCTCGTCCTGTCCTGCTCCAGCAACATGTCGCGCAACCGCACCGTCGGCTTCGAGCTCGGCCGCGGCCGCAAGCTCCCGGAGATCCTCGCTTCGCTCAATGGCAAGGTCGCCGAAGGCGTCCTGTCCACCACCGCCGCGCTTGGCCTCGCCGCACGTTACGGTGTCGAGATGCCCATCACCGAACAGATGGCGGCCATCCTCCACAGAGACCGCAGCCCGCGCGACGCCATCCGCGAACTCATGACCCGCCCCGGCCGCACTGAATAGCCGCCGCTCAAGTTAAGTTCTCGGGCGACACATCCTCGGCCTCTCCGTCCGCAACCGTCGAACCTCTCGACACCGGGCACTTCGCCCTGGAGAGCCAACCTGAAAGAGAGAACCGCCGCAATGCGGCGGTTCCTCGCGATACACGTCACCTGAACTTATGGCCGCCTTGCACAAGCAGCCCCGGCAGACTCTGCTTAGTAGATCCGCAGAATCCCCTTCTGACCCGGCCGGACAAACCCGTCCTCGGCGCGCAGACTCTCGTCGTACTTCGCCGTGTTCTCGGTGCGGTGCTGCAAACTTGCCAACAACTTCTGCAGAAGAGACATTCCCGCCTCCATATTTCTCAACATGCGATGGGCCCGATTGATGCGATTTCGATTTGTGTATTCTGCTCCTTTTCCACACCCGGTACGTGCAACTTTCGCGTCCGGGTACTTGCCTTTCGTGGTACGGGTGGCTGACCCGATCGCGTCGGGAAACCGGTCGCACCGCGAAACCCGCATACTGCGTCCGGCCATGTAACAGGCATCTAAGTCTCACGTCTTCACCGCATACGCGCTGCAGCGTGCGCATACTTCTCTGAGGCTCTCGTGATCTGCGCTCTCCTCCTCGCCGTCACCGTCCCCACCTGGGTTGCCGTCCTCGGCGTCATTGCGCTCGTGCTGATCGCCGCCTACATGCTCGCCGGCATCTTCGGTCCCTCGCCCGACTACAAGATCGAGTCGGGCAACGAACTCGCGGCCAACGGCTCCGACGCCTTTCTCTCGCTCCTCCAATCCCTCGTCGACGCTCCCCTCAGCCGTACCGGCACCTTCGAGGTCCTTGCCAACGGCCCCTCCTTCTACCCCGCACAGTTTGAGGCCATCCGAAGCGCCCGCCACAGCGTCAACCTCGAGGCCTACATCTTCCAGCGCTCCGGGATCGGCAAGCTCTACCTCGATGCCCTCACCGACCGCGCCCGCGCCGGTGTCCGGGTCAATGTCGTGCTCGACGCCTTCGGCAGCGCCGGCGTCAGCAAGCGTTACTTTTCCCCGCTCCTCGACTCCGGCGGCAAGGTCGCCTTCTATAACTCACCCACCTGGTACCGTGCCCTCCTGCTCGACCACCGCACGCACCGCGAACTCCTCATCGTCGACGGCCGCACCGGCTTCATCGGGGGCGCCGGCATCGCCGATCAGTGGTTCAAAGGCGTGCGCAACCATCCTGTCTGGCGCGACACCATGCTCCGCGTCGAAGGCGGCGCAGTCCCCAGCCTGCAGTCCACCTTTGCGGAAAACTGGCTGGCCGCCACGGGAGAACTCCTCGCCGGCAGCGCCTACTTTCCCGGATTCGACTGCCAGACCTCCTGCCCCGATCCCACTCACGCACTCGTCGTCAACTCCACGCCGACCATAGGCGGCTCAACGCGCGCCCGCGTCCTCTTTCAGCTTCTGCTCGCCTCTGCAAAGCAATCTATCTCCATCACCACACCGTACTTCCTTCCCGACCGCAGCCTCAGCCACGAGCTATGCCGCGCCATCGAAGAGCGCCACGTGAAGGTGCGCATCCTCGTGCCGGGCCGCAAGTCCGATCACATGCTCACCCGCAGCACCAGCCGCAGCGCCTACGGCCCGCTGCTTAAGTCCGGCGCCGAGGTCTACGAGTACCAGCCCGCCATGATTCACGCCAAGGTTCTCGTCGTCGATCGGCTCTGGACCGTCGTCGGCTCCACCAACTTCGACAACCGTTCCTTCGGCCTCAACGACGAGGTCAACCTCGCGGTGCGCGATGCCAGCCTCGCCCAGCGCATGGAGTCCGATCTTGCCAACGATCTGGTCGAAAGCTGCAGTGTCACGCTCGAGGAGTGGCGTCGTCGTTCCCTCGCCGAGCGCGTGCCCGAACTGCTCGGCTGGATCTTCGAGCGCCAGCAATGATGCAACGCCTTCGCGTCGTCACGTACAACGTCCACAAGTGCCGCGGTCTCGACCGCCGCACCTCATCCGCGCGCATCATTTCCATCCTCAAGGAGCTCGACGCCGACGTCCTCTGCCTGCAGGAGGTCGTCAACGCTCCCGGCACTCACCTGTACGACCAGGCAGGAGAGATCGAACGCGCGCTCCCCGGCTACCATCATCACTTCGGCGCCAATCGTCCGCTCCGCGGCGGCACCTACGGCAACCTCACACTCTCGCGTCTGCCCATCCGCGCTTGGCAGAACCACGACCTCACATCACGCCGCGAAGAGCGCGGTGCCCTGCAGACCGACCTGGAGCTCGGTCCACAACTCCTGCACATCTTCAACGTCCACCTCGGCACCGGCTTCAACGAGCGCCGCCGCCAGGCCCGCGTTTTGCTTGGCGAAAAGATCCTCGCCAACCCTCAGCTCACCCACACTCGCCTCGTGGTCGGCGACCTCAACGAGTGGACCCGCGGCCTCACAACGCATCTGCTCCGGGAGACCTTCCACACCTTCAGCCCGCGCCACACGCTGCGCCTGCCGGCCACCTTCCCCGGCCTGCTCCCCGTGGTCACGCTCGACCACTGCTACTACGAGCCGCCTCTCGAGCTGATCGAATCCCACCTCGTGCGCACACCCACCGCGCTCGTCGCCTCCGACCACCTTCCCCTCATCGCCGACTTCGCCGTCAGCACGCCGTAGCTACAAACCAGCCCACGGATCATGCAGGTAGCCGCTGACGCGAACATCCTCGCCCGCACCGTTTGGGAACGCCGCCCGCTCCACCGAGCTCAACCGTTGCTGCAGCAGATACGGCGAAGTCCCCTCCGCGAACGGAATCGCCGACGCACCGAGCTCCTGCTCCGCGAAGTACAACACCACCTTGTCCACCAGCTGATCCCGCAACAGGCTGCCATTCAGAGCCGAGCCCGCCTCGGTCAGCACACTGCGAATGTGGTAGTGCCCGTTCAGCACATCCAACGCCACGCGCAGATCGAGCCGTTCCTCACGCTTCGGCAGTCGATGCACCTCAACTCCGAGCGAGCGCAGCTCCGACTCCCGCTCCTCCGAAGCCTCTTCTGCGCAGAAGACAAGCAAATCCTTGCGCCGCTCTGCGGCCGCCCATCGAACAAGCTTCGACTCCAGGGGAATTCGCAGCTGCGGGTCCATCACTATGCGCAGCAGCGGGCGCCTTCGCGGCAGACCGGTGCGATCGGTGAGTTCCGGATCGTCCGCAAGCACTGTGCCGATGCCAGTCAAAACCGCATCCGACGCGTGACGCAAACGCTGCACATCCGCGCGCGCAGCCGGGCCCGTGAGCCAGTGCGGTGCTGCTGCATCCCGCGTCTCTGGCGCAGGCGCGAGCTTGCCGTCGACCGAGACTGCGGCCTTCAGCGTCACGAACGGCCGCTCGTGCTGAACCGCAAACGCGAAGGCATCATTCAACCGTCGCGCGCGCATGGCGAACTCAGAGCCAGCTGGAACAACCAGCACCTCGACCCCGGCCGCACTCAATCTCGCCAGGCCCTGCCCGCGAACCAGCGGATTCGGATCGAAGGTCGCCACAACGCAGCGCGCGATCCCCGCGGCGATCAACGCGTCTGAGCACGGTCCGGTGCGGCCATGATGAACGCAGGGCTCCAGCGTCACACACGCAGTCGCGCCGTGCAGATCATGCCCCGCGGCGCGAGCCTGTTTCAGCGCGGCGATCTCCGCGTGGTCGAAGTTGTCATAGAGATGCGCGCCCTCGCCGAGAACAGCCCCGGTCTCAGAGCGCAGAAGGACACAGCCGACGCTTGGATTGGGGGATGCGAAGGCGCGAGCGCCGGTGGCGAGCTCTAGCGCGCGTCGTAGTCCACGATCATCCGCCGGCAGGAGACGCATGAGGTCTCAGCATAGCTGGTGACGGTCTGGAACTGCTCGTAGTTCAGCTCTTCACGGGTCGGAGCCGTGGCCTGAACGAAGGGATGATGGTCGGCGGCCAGCGCCATCTCGCTGTGGTGCACGGTCTGCGCGTGACCGAAAGAAAAGATCATGGCAAAGAAGGCTGCAATTAGCGAGTGCACAGGAACCTCCTTAGTTAATAGCGGGTACGGCAGCGAGTATCGCCTGACGCAACCGAAATCTTCATAACCATTCGGGGTTGGAAGCCGAACGAAGGAGGCATTACTTTTGGAATGTCCCAGGGCCGCTTTCAAACCAACACACTTCTTTAGAAGGTTGACGGACCAGAAGGGTAGCTTGGACGCGCATTCCTATCGAAAAAAGATTTCAGTCCAGAAGAGAATCCACAAAACTGGCGGCGTCGAAAGGCAGGATGTCCTCGAGTTTCTCGCCCACCCCGACGTACCGGACGGGGAGACCCAGCTCGCGGGCGATGGCGACGACGATTCCGCCCTTGGCGGTGCCGTCCAGCTTGGTCAGCACGATGCCGGTGACGTGGGCCGCCTCGGTGAAGAGGCGCGCCTGCTGCAGGCCGTTCTGTCCCGTGGTGGCGTCGATCACCAGCAGCGTCTGATGCGGAGAGCCCGGAACCTGCCGCTCCGCCGTGCGGCGCATCTTGTCCAACTCCTTCATAAGGTCGGACTTCGTGTGCAGGCGGCCCGCGGTATCCACCAGCAGGACGTCGGTGGATCGCGACTTCGCGGCGGTGGCGGCGTCAAAGAGCGCGGCCGAAGGATCGCCTCCCTGCCTGGTCTTGATGAGGGCGACGCCGGACCGCGCAGCCCAGACCTCGAGCTGCTCGATGGCCGCAGCGCGGAAGGTGTCGGCGGCGCACAGCAGCACGGACTTGCCCTCGCGGCGGTAAAGCGCGGCCAGCTTGCCGCTGGTGGTCGTCTTGCCCGTGCCGTTCACGCCGACCAGCAGGATGACCTCAGGGGGAGCTGTCGCGTGGCGGACGGGCATGTTCACCGAGTCGAGAATGCGGCGAATCTCGTCCTTCAAGGCAACCTTGAGCTCAGCGCCATTCGCCAGGCCGTGCCGCAGCGCGCGGTCGCGCAGGCGCGTGATGATCTCATCGGCCGTCGGCGCTCCGATGTCAGAGGCGAGTAGAGCGAACTCCAGCTCGTCGAGCGAGCTCTCGTCGATCTCGCGCGTGAGTGCGACGACGCCGGAGATGGACTCGGAGAGCGACTGCCGGGTGCGCGTGACCGCCTCGCGCATGCGGTCGAAGAAGCCCCGGCGTTCGGGCTCCTGGGTCTTGCGTTCGGACTCTCCGGGTTCCGGCTCGCGGTCCTGGTCTTCCGGTTTGGTGTCGCGCTTGCCGAAGAGTGAGGTAAACATCATCTTCAAGTCTATCGGGGAAGGTGCGGACCTGCCGAACACCGGGCGGGTCCCGGTTCCAGATGGCGTTCAGGGTTCACGCGAGGGGTGAGATTTGTTGTTCCGGGTGCGGCAACGAGCGCCGGCGCCGGTGGTTGCGAGCCTTAAGTTGCGAGCCTTAAGTTGCGAGCCTTAAGCTGCGAGCCTTAACAGGATGTACCCCCCCCCCCGTCACTTTTTGCGCAAAGTCTTCCAAAAATTGGACTTAGGGGTGGACTTACCTTGCAGCTTACGGGGTGAAAGCTTTGGGGTGTTCCCATCACCCCCCTCCTCGCGGGATGAAATTTGTCAAGTCAGGGGAGGGCGCGATGAAGCTGGGACGCCGCCGTCACGGTACCCTAGAGATATGTTCACCGGACTGATCGAGACGACGGGAACGCTGCTCGCGGTGAAGCTTCGTGAGGGCGCGATGCGGCTGGTGGTTGCGGCGCCGCAGCTTGCGGGGCGGTGGAAGATCGGCGACAGCATTGCCGTGAACGGCGTTTGCCTGACGGCTCTGGACATGGAGGACGCCACCGAGAAGCATCCGGGCCGGTTTGCTGCCGATCTGGCCCAGGAAACCATCGAGCGGACAAGTCTTTCGAACCTGCAGCCGGGTGCGCTGCTGAACCTGGAGCTGCCAACGCCGGCGGGGTCGCCGCTGGGCGGGCACGTAGTGCAGGGGCATGTGGATGGGACCGGGAAGCTGATCTCGCTGGTGCCGCTGCGGGCGGAGCTCGATGCGACCGACTGGCGCATGACGGTGGAGATCCCGGCGAGGCTGGCGGCGCAGGTGATTCCGCAGGGGTCGATCACGATCGACGGCATCAGCCTAACGGTGGCGAAAATTCATCAGCCGGATGCGGATGGTGACGTGCAGGTTGAGATTGCGATCATTCCGCATACCTACAAGAGCACGAATTTGCACGCGAAGATGGCGGGCGAGACGGTGAACATCGAGACGGATGTGCTCTCGAAGTATGCGGCGCAGCAACTGGCGGCGGGTGCTGCGGTGGTGGAAGCGGCGGAGCCGCGAACTCCCGCGACGAACTGGTTGACGACGGAGTATTTGCTTGAGAACGGATATTAGCTGATCCCTCAGGGGCTAAAGCCCCATTTCTTTTATGTGGCTTTACGGCGAGGCTAAAGCCCCGCCCTTTCAAAGCGAGGGAGTTTTTACGGCGCGGCTAAAGCCCCATTTCTTTTATGTGGCTTTACGGCGGGGAGACCCTGGGCGTTAGCTCACCAAGCTGAATTGGGCTGATTTAGGGAAAGAACCGGAGAAGAAAGAATAGAGATGAAGCTGAAACTTCCTGAGGGCAACTTCAAGGCGTATCTGTTTGACTGTGATGGGACGATCGTCGACTCGATGCCGCTGCACTACGTGGCGTGGAGGCGTGCGCTGGGCGAGCAGGGCTGCCCGTTTCCGGAGGAGAAGTTTTACGCCATGGGCGGCATGCCTGTTCGTGCCATCATTGCAGCGTTGAACAACGAGCACGGGTTGGCGATGCCGATTGAACAGACTGCGGTCACAAAAGAGCAGTACTACACGGAGATGATCGAGGACCTGCAGGCGATCCCGGAGGTGCTGGCGCACATCGACGACCAGCATGGGCGGATTCCGTTTGCGGTGGTCTCGGGCAGCACACGCGATTCCGTCGAGCTGTCGCTGGGCACACTGGGGCTGCTCGACCGCTTCGATGCGTTGGTGTGCGCGGGCGACTATGCGAAAGGCAAGCCGGATCCCGAGCCGTTTCTGACCGCAGCGCAAAGGCTGGGTGTGAAGCCGGAAGAGTGCCTGGTGTTCGAGGATGCTGAGGTGGGTGTCACGGCAGAAGGCTGCGGGCATGGCGGTGGTGAAGGTGCCACTGCCGCACGAGCGCAAGGCTCAGGCGAGTCTGAGCAGCTAGAACAATCTGTTCCGGGTCGGCGTCAATTCGGCGTAGGGGGCTCGATGTGATCCACCACCCAAAACGTCATTGACCCCTTTGCAGGCTTCAACTCCAGCCCCAGCTGTTCACGCACCGCAGCCTTCAGTGGGGGATATCGATCCGCGGAAGGGTCGCCTTCCGGCAACTGCGCCGGCCACCACATCAGGTGGAATGCATACATCCCGGTCATTCCCGTGCGGTCGAGAACGTCCGTGCCTAATTGTTGTTCCAGCTCCTGGAAGAAAATATCGAATGGGCACCCTTTCGAGTCGAGCTCCCCACCTTTGTGGGTGACATGCATACTGCAGGTGCTGATGGTCTTCCCAACGTCACCTTGCACCGGCGTCATCAACTTCGCTGTTCGGGAGGTGGTGATCAACTCATAAGTGTTACTCATCCTCGTCTCTGGACGAATCTGCAGATGAAAGCGCTCCGCGAGCAGTACCTGAAGCATGTGGTTCTTTTCGGCCAGGGCGTCACTGTCGCTCAGCTTCTTTAAAGCCGCATCCGTCGCGGGGTCGGACTTCGCGTCGATTGTGTAGAGGGTCTCATGCGCCCAACGAGGGAGGTTTTCCAACTGCTCAGCTACTTTGAGATCATAGGGACCCCGGATTAACCCAAACAGACTAACTCCTTCGGCATGGTAGTGGCTGTTGTGTGGCATATTGTCGACATACCGCATATCACCGTTGGAGCGATACTCGCGGATCGAAGCCACATCAAAGCTCAGGTGTGGCGTGTAGGACGATCCCGCAGTTCCGGGAGTCCTGGCGGTAGCCTGTGCGCATGCCAATAGGGGGAGAGCCGGACAGAGAACAATAAGTGC
>DATNGO010000127.1:0-32839 GCA_035605855.1 Acidobacteriaceae bacterium
GTCCGTCCTCGCGCAGAGCGATCTTCGAGCCAATCTTCGCACGCTCCCGGTTGCAGAATTACTTGAGCATCTGCGGTCTGGCGGCATGATCCGCGACGATGCAGATCACTTGAAGCAGCTTGTTCGCGCCGACTTGCTGCGCACGCTTCCAGGAGCGAACTTGCAGGGCGACGGATTCTTCGCGGCCGTCTTCGTGCGCGAAGCGTAACGGCCTATTGCGGCGTTGCCCCCGGCGCAGGAGGCGTCGCAGGCGCGGCACTCCCCGCTGACGAATGCCCAAAGGTCAGCTTCACAACCGAACCCTTGCTGGTGCGGTGTCCGGCCTCCGGCAACTGCGCTGTCACTGGGCCGACAGGCACCATCTGCACAGGAGCAGCTTGTTCAGGCGTTGTCGCACTGCTTCCGCTGGAGCTCGCAGGCGCGGACGGCTGCTGAGTGGCCGAGGACGGATTCGTCGCAGCAGCAGGCTGCTGAACCGGCGCCATCTCTCCCAGCGCGGCAACGCGCAGGCCCAGCGCAATCGCCGCGTGGTTCGCCGAGGGCCAGCTCATTCCAACGAACGAAGGCATCACAAAGGCGTCGGTGCCGCCTGCGCCCTGCTGGCTCAGCAGCAGGTTCACGCGCGGCTGGTCCACTCCGGCGTCAGGCGGCGGGGTCTGTGAAAGCACCATATCCGTATCGCCGGGCGCATCCAGGTGAGCCAGCGTACCCAGATCCAGCGAAGCCTTGCGCAGATCCAGCGATGCTTCGCGCACAGGCTCTCCCACGACATCCGGAATCGTGACCTGCTGCGGTCCCAGGCTCTCGGTCACACGCACCTGCCATCCTCTGCGCACGCGTGAACCTGCCGCGGGCGCCTGCGACAGGATGCGGCCCGCAGGAACAGTACGCGAGTAAAACTTATTTTCGATATTCAGATCGAGCCCGCTGTGCAGCGCAGCTTCACTTGCCTCCGCGACGGTGAGACCCGCGAGGTCCGGAATCGCCACTTCTCGTCCGTGCAGAGCAATCCGCAGCGCCAGGCCCGCGAACAGCACGAAGACCACGAGCATCAGCAGCGCCCCGGAGAACACCCGCAGAATCTGGAGGAATCGCCGCATCGGACTCAGCATACAGGGTTGGACGCCGCGCGGCGCTATCTGCGATTGTCGGAAGCCGGCTCTGGATGAATGAGCACTCGCGTAACCTGCGGATGCTGCAGTCGGAACTGGTTTTCGAAGTCGGTGATGATGGCGTGGACACGGCTCATCGGAAGATCGTCCGGAAGCGTGCAGTGACAATTCACTTGAATAGCGTTCGCGGAGCCGGTGTACCCGCGCGTGACCGTAATCTCATGAATGTCGAGGATCTCGGGATAGTGAGCCGCCGTTTTGCGAAGCCGTGCCTCCAGATTCCTGGCAGTTTCGATTGGCGCCGCATGCGCAATCGTGGCTGGTTCGCCCTCGATATGCGTCAGCAGGGTGGCGATGCCGGGCACCTCATGGAGAATATCGGACTCAAGTTCTGTCGCGATCTCGTGCGCGCTGCGCAGCGACATCGATTCGGGTACCTCGAGGTGTTGTTCCAGATGCAAGGCGCCGTCATACTGCTGCAGCGTGACGTCGTGAACATTCAGATTGCGCCGCGCCGCAACCGCGCGCACCCGATCGAACGGGCTCTCGTCCATCCTTGCCGTGGGCACCGTCTTCACGACGACGTCGGCCCCTTCCAGCCGTTTCTGCACCTTCTCGGTTGCCTCCGCGGTCACCTGTTCCGAGCGCTGGAAACTCAGCGCACGCGGCAGCCCGACTGTGAGATCGACAAAATAATCCGAGCCCGATCGGCGCACACGCAGACGCTGGACGGAAATGACGTCGGGAATCGCCTGCAGGTCGCGCAGAATCTGCCCCTGAATCTTGTCCCGAACCTCGGGTGGTGTGGCGTCGAGCAATGAGTCCAACGTCTTGCGCGCGAGCCTCCAGGTCACTTGCAGGATGATCGCCGCGACCACCAGCGCCGCGATAGGGTCGGCGTATCGAAGCCAGGGATGGTTCCACCGCTGCCCCGCGAACGAGAACAACAGGCCCACGATGACGGCGGCTGAAGCCCAGATGTCCGTGCCGAAGTGCACGGCGTCGGCTTCGAGCGCTTCGCTGCGGTGCACTTTGGCGACGCGATACAGCGCAGCGGAACGTGCCGAGTCCACGACGATAGACAGCAGTAGCACTACGAAAGGCCATATCGAAAACCGCAGTGTGAGACGGCCGGGATGCAGAATGCGCAGAACGGCTTCCGTCGCAATCCACGCGCACGAGGCGATCATCAGCGCGGTCTCCACGGCCGCAGACAGGTTCTCCACCTTGCCGTGGCCGAACGCGTGCTCGGCGTCCGCCGGGCGATCCGAGAGCCGCACTGAGGTGAAGGTCAGCAGCGACGCGATCAGGTCGATCCCCGAGTGCGCTGCCTCACTCAACATGCCGAGTGAACCGGTCAGAAGTCCGGTCAGGAGCTTCAGCAGCGTGATGCCGGAGGCCGCCAGGAATGACGTGAGCGCGGCCGTGCGCTTCGCATAGGCGCGCTCGGGATGATCCGTGCTGGCGGTTACGGATTTTGTGCTCCCGGCCATGCGCTGAGGATACATGCGCTCCCTCAGACTTTGGTGCCGCGATAAAGGCCGGCTGCGCGCAGAAAGTATCCCTCCCATGCGCAGTTCGTAAAGCCGGCATCTTGCATCAGGTTCAGCATGCGGGGAGGGCGGGGAAAGCGCTGGACCGACGAGGGCAGCCATTCGTACGCCGCGCGCTCGCCGGAAATCCATCCGCCTGCAATCGGCAGGACGCGATGAAAATAAAGGTTGTAAAGGGCGCCGCTCAAACCGTCGGGCTGGTTGCACTCCAAGATCCCGATGCTGCCGCCAGGGCGAAGCACGCGATGAATCTCCGCAAGTCCCGCGGCATAGTTGCTGAGGTTGCGAAATCCGAAGGCGGAGGTCACCAGGTCGAAGCAGTTTTCCGGGAAGGGAAGCGCCATCGCATCGCCCTCCACCCAGCGCACGTTCGCGCCCGCGTACTTGAGCTCCGCAAGACCAAGCATCTCGCGAGAGAAGTCGAGCCCTGTGGCCGGCTCGGCGTTCGCCGGACGCTCCGCCAGCAGCGCGCCGGTCAGATCCCCGGTCCCGCAACAGATATCGAGCACACGCGCGTCGGCGCGAGCGAGTATCCCCCGAAACGCAACAGCTGTCCGGCGCCACCAGCGGCGATCCATGCCAAACGACAACACATGATTCGCGCGATCGTAGGTCGGGGCGATGGTGCTGAAGAGTTCACGCACATGTGCCGCGGCTTCGCTCTCGGAGCCTTCCGCCGCCGGGCGCGCCCCCTCCACGCGCTCGTGTTCCGGCATGGGTGGCGCGGCAAGGGGATTCACGGCAGCGCTCCGCTGAGGTAAGGCTGTATGACGCTCGCCTCTGACGCAATCTCTCTGGCTGCGTCGAGCAGCTCGCGCTCGCTCACATCGCGCACAATGGTCACGCTGCCGATGCCGGTTGGCAGAACAAACGAGCGCGCCCCGCTGCGGTTTTTCTTGTCCTTCGCAGTAAGCGCGACGAGCTGCTCTGCCTCCGCGCGAAACGGCTTCATCGGACCGTACGCGCGGATGAGGCTCTGCACACGGTCGGCATCCGCAATTGTGATCAGGCCGCGCGCCGCGGCGATGCCAACCGCGGCGAGCATCCCCCATGCAACCGCCTCACCATGCAGCAGCTGCGTGTACTCTGTGGCCGCCTCAATCGCGTGCCCCAGCGTGTGACCCAGGTTCAGGATCATGCGCAGCCCGGACTCCCGCTCGTCCGCGTTCACAACGTCCGCTTTCACGCGCACGCTGGCGGCCACTACATCGGCCAGGATCTCCTCGTCTCCGGCCAGAACGCGTTCCTGCTCGCGCTCCAGCAAAGCGAACAATTCGGCGTCGCGAATGATTCCCGCCTTGATGGACTCCTGCAGCCCCGCATGAAGTTCGTCGGCGGGAAGCGTGGCGAGCGTCGAAACATCGGCGTAGACCGCCAGCGGATGATGGAACGCACCCGCAAGATTCTTTCCCGCCGCGAGGTTCACGCCGGTCTTGCCGCCGATGGAACTGTCCACCTGCGCGAGCAGCGTCGTTGGCACCTGCACATAGCGGATGCCGCGCATGTAGATCGCTGCGAGGAAGCCGGTCATGTCTCCCAGCACCCCGCCACCGAAGGCCAGCAGAACCGAATCGCGGTCTGCTCCGCCTTCAGCCAGTTGCTCCAGCAGACGCTCGACGGTGGCCATTCGTTTGTACGATTCGCCGCTCGGCACCGTCAGCGTTGCCAGCGGCGTCGAGAATCCGCCAAACAGCTCATTGCCCCACAGCTTCAGAATCTCCGGCGAGCTGACCACAAACACTCTCTGCTTGCCCGCACGCAGGCCGCCCTGAAGAAGGGCGTCCACACGAGAGCCGACGGAGGCAAGCAGACCCGTGCCGATCTCTACGTCGTAAGAGACATTCGGCGTGCGCACTGTAACAGTTCTGACGGCGGATGACACCTCATCAGGATAACGCGTCGCGGCAGGAACTTCCGCTACACCTCTGATTCCGGAGCCTCAAGCTCTGGTCGGGCCTTTGCAAAGACCAGCGATGCAGTGATCGTGATGCCCAGCAGCACCGCGATCACCAGCAACGAGAGCAGCGGGCCTACGTCGATCCAGGAGGAGATAAGCATCTTGACCGCCGCGAAAGCCAGCACCGCCGCCAGCCCGAAGTGCAGGAAGCGCAGCCTTGCCAGCATCGCCGCCAGCAGCACATACAGGGAACGCAGCCCCATCACCGCCATGATGTTTGAGGTGTATGCAAGAAACGGCTCGCGCGTGATACTGAGCACCGCCGGAATGGAATCCATCGCAAAGACCACATCGCTGAACTCAATGGCCAGCAGCGCCAGCATCAGCACGGTCATCATCCGCCGGCCGTCCTCGCGCACAAAAAATGCGTCCTGCCGCTCGCTCACCGGGTGAATGCGTCGAATCCATTCAATCCATGCGGGTGTCTTTTCCTTTTCATGGCTCGGCAGCACAAGGCGAATGGAGCTGATGAGCAGCAGTCCGCCGAAAACATAGCTGATCCAGTGAAAGTGATCCAGCAGGCCAACGCCGGCGGCGATGAACGCACCCCGCATGATGATCGCTCCGGCAACGCCCCAGAACAGGACCTTCGGCTGGCGCTGCTCCGGAACCCGGAAAATGCGGAACAACAGCAGGAAGACGAACAGGTTGTCGACCGAGAGAGCCTCTTCGATCGCATACGCGGCCAGGTACTGGACGCTGCCCTGCGAGCCGTATCTAGGCAGTATCAGCGCGGCGAGAATCAACGATGCCGCGACCCAGAGCACGGTGGCGTAGACCGCCTTGCGGTGCGTGTCCCGCACGCGGCGCGCCATCAGGTATTCGCCGCCAAGCAGCAAAACCAGCACCACATGAAACACAATCCAGTAGGAGATTGGCGTCGCCACCACCGCGAGACTCCTTCCGGCACTCAGCGCTGTTCTGGCTCAGCGCTCATTCGTCAGTGCTCATTCCTTGGTGCTGATTCCTTAGTGCTGATTTGCTAGTGCTGATTGATCAATCGAAGCAGATCCAGGAAAAGATCGGCCGAGACCTGCAGACTCTCGGCACTCAGCTTGTCCATCGTGTCCTGCGCAGTGTGATGGTACGCGTAGTCGCCTCGCTTCTCGTCGTAGGGTCCGTACTCATACGCGATCACATCCAGCACCGGAACACCGCGCTGCTTGAACGGGAGGTGGTCATCGTCGATCGGGCCGGAATGCTTGAACAGGTAGTTCGAATGCCCCGTATCCTTCCCGGCCTGCGCCAGCAGATCCAGCAGCCACGGCGTGGAGTTGGTCTCCTTGTCGATGTTCATGCTCTTCCAGCCGATCATGTCCGCAACAATGAAGGCCTTGATCTTCCCCAGTGTTCCGTCCGCACTCCATTTCGCCGCAATGTGCCGCACGCCATAGAGCTGATCTGTGCCGGTCATGCCGTTATCGCCGATGGCCTCTTCTCCATCATCAAACAGCAGCCATACCGCGTACCCTTGGGGCGGATGCTCGCGCAGGTACTGGCCGATCGCGATGAGCAACGCCGTTGTGCAGGCTCCGTCGTTGGCGCCGACAAAGTTGATGTCCTTAAGGGGATAGTTCGTCTCGTAGTGCGAAGCCAGGACGATGATCCCATCCTTCTTGCCCGGAAACTTCGCAATGAGATTCCGCATCGTCACCATGCCGTTGGGCGTGCGCGCGTAGAACTCATCGGTCACGAAGTTGCCCTTCGCGGCCTCAGGCTGAAAGTGCGACTTGATGAAGTTCTCCGCCGCCGCATGGCCCGCCGAGCCCACGTAACGCTTCGGCGCTACGTGGACGTACTCCTGCGTCAGCCGCAAAACCTCCGCGCCCGAAATCCTGTGCGGCGAGGCTTGCTTCGCAGCCCGTGCCGGAACCACGCCACACAAGAGAACCAAAATCGCCACGCGGCCGAGTGAGCGAAGATCCATCAGGCTGTTCCTTTCAGCGCTGCCCGCTTCTTGCGCCGGTTTGGATGAACAAAGTACGCCACGCCCACTCCCAGGAAATACAGGCCCAGCATCGGCGCTGCGAACAGGCACATTGCCGTCGGTTCAGGGGAAGGGCAGATGATCGCCGCGATCAGGAAGATCGCGAGAATCGCGTAGCGGAAGTGCTTCAGCAAAAACTTCGCGTCCACGATCCCAAACAGCGACAGGAAGAAGATCACCACCGGCATCTCGAAACATATGCCGAGCCCAAGAATCACCGCGAGGAAGAACCCCGTGTAATCCTCGATCGTGATCATATGCGTGAAGTTCTGCCCGAATTTCTCGATCAGAACCACCATCGCGCCGGGCAAAACGTATCGGTATCCAAACCACGCGCCTGCCAGAAACAGAGTGACCGTCACGAACAGGAACGGAAACACATACTTCTTCTCATTCGCATACATCCCCGGTGAGATAAACAGCCACACCTGGTACAGGATGAACGGGCTCGCGAAGATCGCTCCAAAAACCAGCGCCGTCTTGATGTACAGATTGATCGCATCCGTGGGATGAGTCATCGTCATCGACAGATGAATATCCAGCAGCGGCCTCTGGATAAAGTTCACCAGGCGTTCGTGGAAGAACCATGCAATCACCATGCCGGCGCCCAGATACATCACCACGCGGAGCAGCCGCGTGCGCAGCTCCTCCAGGTGTTCCATCAGGCTCATGCCCGGCAGTTCGGCGCGTTCCTGCGCGGCACTGCGCGCGCGGTCCAGAAGATCAGGCACGGGTCTCGCCTTCTGCTGCCAGGGCTACGGCCGCGTCTTCGTGTCGGGAGGAGGAGGGAATCGCGTCCAGCAGCCCGCCGCCCAGCGGGTCCCCTGATCCCTCCATGCTTTGCTCGCGTGTCTCGCGCGCCGTCGGCAGCCCCGTCGAGGGCGGCATCATCTTCAACTCGCCCGAGATCGCAATGGGCAATACCTCGGTTACGGCCTCAGCCGCGGGCTCGGTTCCGGCCTCCACCGCCGCCCCCTCGACGCCTTCGGTCGCAAACTCCCCGGCACTCTCCGCCGCAACCTCAGCAGCAGCCTCGGGCAGATGCGGGTGTGGCGGCTCTTCCACCGGCTGAGCCACCGGAGCCGCAGCCTCCATCGCAGCGATCTGCTTCTGGCGGTCCTCCTGCTCAGACAGCCGCAGTTCCTCTTCCATCTGCATCTTGAACTCATTCGACGCCCGACGGAACTCGCCCACCCACTTGCCCAGCTCGCGCGCGAGCACCGGCAGCTTCTTGGGTCCAAACAGCAGAAGCGCCAGCACAAACAAAAAAATGCTGTCGGAAAAGCTAGGCATATCGATAACGATGATACCGGGCACCCGCACCTATAGCCAAAGCCGCAACCCACCCGGTCAGGCACCCGGCCAGGCAGAACGCAACAAAAAGACTTAAGCAGAACACGACAAAAGCAGTTAGGCAGAACCCGGCAAAAAAGATACAGCGGCCCTCCGCGGACACCTCCCAGCCTGATCCGTCCCACAGCCACGGCTGCCCAGGGGATGTCCTGTCCGGTGGTGACCTGCGACAATAGCTCGAAGGAGACAACGGTGTATCCACTGCGCAGAGCAGCCCGTCGCATCGCGGCCCGTGGCTGTGCGGTACTTTGTTGTGCTGGGCTTAGCCTGTCGGCAGTCCTGTTGCTCACCGGCTGCCACAACTTCTTTATCTGCCAGAAGGCCAGCTGCCCCTCCGGCGGCGGCGGCTCCACAACCAGTGACTGGGCCTACGTCTCCAACGCCACCGCCGGTTCCACTGACATCTCCGCCTACGACATCGGCAACGGCTCGCTGGCCGCCATCTCCGGCTCCCCCTACAACATCGGCTTTGCACCCGTGGCGATGAGCGTCTCGCCCGGCAACGCTTTCCTCTACGTCGCGTCCATCCCCGGAGCCGTCAACCCGGGCATCTACATGTTTGCCATCAATTCTTCCAGCGGCGCGCTCTCGACGGCCAACGGCGGCAACGTGCTCATCAGCACGCAGGTTTCCTCCATGGATATCTCGCCCGACGGCAACTTCCTCTTCGTTGTCGATGCGCTCGCCAACGCGCTGACCGAATACCAGATCAACCCCACCACCGGCCTCCTGTCGCTCGCCTCCAGCTTCCCTCTCCTGCCGGGCGCCATCTGCGCGGCCTCGGGCTCACCCGTTATCCAGCAGTGCACCGTCAAGGTCGCACCCAGCGGTCAGTTTGTGGTCGCTGCCCTGGGCACCGCCGGCACCATCATCTATCCCTACTCCAGCGCCTCGGGCATCACCAGCACCACCGCTACTGTCATCTCCTCCGGCTCCACCAAGAACAATCCCACCGGCGACTACTCGGTCGCGCTCGACAAGAGCAACCTCCTCTACATCGCCCGCACCACCGCGCTCGCCGTCTACGCCCTCGACGCCAACGGCAACGCAACCCTGAAATCGACCGCGACCTACAGCTCCGGCGTTAATCCTCGCTCGGTTGCCCTCAGCACAAACTACAGCAACGTCTATACCGCCAACGTCGGGGCGGGGAACATCTCCGGATACAGCATCAACTCCACCACTGGAGCTCTCGCCACGCTCTCCGGCTCACCGTTCAGTGCTCCCGCAAATGTCTCCGCCATCGCCGCCGACAAGTCCGGCAAGTACATGGTCGCCGTGGGTTACAACGGAACTTCCGGCATCCAGCTCTTCACCATCGGCACTACGGGAGCGCTCACGCTCGCCACCAGCGCGGGTACCGGAACGTCGCCTGACTTCCCTGCAATTCTTGCTTTGAGTCACTAGCCCCACCACCAGCCTTCTTCAACCCGCCGAGGAATTTCGCACACACATGTCTCCTGGTTCGCATCTGTCCCCTGTCCCCCGCAGACAGCATTCGCGGGCGCGCTGTCTGCTCATCGCAGCGGCGCTCTGCACTCTGCTCTCCACCTCCGGCTGCGGTCGCTTCCATCCGCACAGTGAGACCCAGTACGTCTACGTGATCGCCAAGCAGAGCATCCTGCGCGACCGCGTCGCCGCCGTCTCCAACCGCGTGGGCGAGGTCACCAACGGAGAGAAGCTCGAGGTCCTCGAGCATGATCGCCGCTTCGTCAAGGTGAAGACGCCCAGCGGCACCATCGGCTGGCTCGAAGCCCGTCTCACTGCCGACCAGGGCATCGTCGATCAGTTTGACGCCCTGCGCCGCCAGCACCAGAAGGACCCCGTCGTCGCCACCGCCACCGCCACCGACGACGTCTATCTGCACGTCACTCCCGGCCGCGAGACCGACCGCTTCTACCGCCTCGCCGAAGGCGACCCCGTCAGCCTGCTCGCGCGCGCGACCGTTCCCAAGCCCCTCCCTCCCGGAACCCTCGTCGCCGACACGCAGAAGCTTCAGGCGTCTTCCGCCACAGGCAAGGAAATCCCCTCTGCGCCTCCGCCGCCCCCCATGGAGGACTGGTGGCTCGTCCGCGGCGTCCAGGGCCAGACCGGCTGGCTCTACTCCCATCTCATCGACGTCTCCGTACCCGACGCCATCGCGCGTTATGCGGAGGGTCAGCGCATCGTCGGCGCCTACGTGCTCGCCACTGTCGAAGACCCCGACTCCGGCGTCCTCAACAACGGCCAGGCCGTCACCGCGATCCCCGAGTACGTCTCCGTGTTCAACTCCGGGAAGTCCGGCCTGCCCTACGACTTCGACCAGATCCGCGTCTTCATCTGGAACCTCAAGAAGCACCGTTACGAGACCAGCTTCCGCCAGCGCAACATCGCGGGCTACCTCCCCGTAAAGCTCTTCAAGTCCAAAGACCCCTACGGCAAGACCCCCGACGCGCAACAGCTCTTGCCGGCCTTCTCCTACACCGTGCTCGCAGCCGACGCTCCGCTGCCCACGCCCGACCCGCAGACCAGCAAGACGCCCGGTGAAATCAAGCCCGCAAAGCTCATCACCAAGACCTACCGCCTCGAAGGAAACCTCTGCCGCCGCCTGCTTCCACCCAACACCGCCGGGCCCGACGAAGCCCACCCCGCACCGGAACCCAAAAAAGAAAAACAAGCCAGGGGCAGGCGGAAGCGCTGAGTCCCTCCAAAAACCTGTCAAGCCTGTGCGCCTGTGAAAATCTTCCCAAGTACAACGGAATCAGCAATATCCAGGTGGAAAACTAACTGCATGTTTTCCCCTCCCACTCGCTAAAATAGAAGAAGAGAGATAAGCAAACAAGGCTGCGCACTGCGCAGCCTTTATTTTTGGAGCTGGAAACGGAACGT
Organism: Acidobacteriaceae bacterium; assembly: GCA_035605855.1. GTDB lineage: Bacteria > Acidobacteriota > Terriglobia > Terriglobales > Acidobacteriaceae > Granulicella. The sequence goes on from DATNGO010000127.1 coordinate 10,831, forward strand.
CCAACCGGCATTCCACTGAAAAAGTCTGCATCTCTTTGAAAACAGATACTTTGCATCTTAAGTCTCTAGAATCAAGACTTTGCACAGTTGGTCCACCCCTAACTCTTGCGGAATGAAGACTTTGCGCAAAATTGCACGGGGGTGGGGTACCCCCGCTTAGGTGTAGAACCGTCGGATCCCATCGACCACGGTCTCGACCTCATCCTCGCGCAGCTCCGGATAGATCGGCAGAGCGAGCACCTCATCCGCCGCTCGCTCGCTCTCCGGAAAATCTCCGCGCTTATAGCCGAGAAACGCCAGGCTCTCCTGCAGGTGCAGCGGCAGCGGATAATAGATCTCCGACCCCACACCTTCCTCCGCAAGAAACGCCCGCAGCGCGTCTCGTCGCGGAGCCCGAATGCAGTACTGATGAAACACATGCTCCGCCCGCGGATCCGTCCACGGCAGCACGATTCCATCCGCGACCCTCTTCGCCGCCAGGCCCGCATCGCGGAACGCCTTGTCGTACAGAGCCGCAATCTCCCGCCGCCGCGCATTGCCCGCCTCCACGCGCCTCAGCTTCACCTCGAGCACCGCCGCCTGGATCGTATCCATGCGCGCGTTCCAGCCGATCTCGTCATGAAAGTACCGCCGCCGCATCCCATGCGTCCGCAGCATCCGCACACGCTCATCCACCTCGGCCGAGCGCGTCGTCACCATCCCCGCATCGCCCATCGCAGCCAGGTTCTTGGTCGGGTAGAAGCTGAACGCCGCGGCATCTCCCAATCCGCCCGCGCGCACACCCTTCCAGGACGCGCCAAACGCCTGCGCCGCATCCTCCACAATCCTCACCTCATACTGCTTTGCCAGCGCCGCAAACGCATCCATCTGCGCGCACTGCCCATACAGATGAACCGGCATCACGCCGGCAATCCGGCTCGCCCCCACAGGCGATTGCTCAAGCCGCTCCTCCACCGCCGCAGCCGACAGGTTGAACGTCGCCGGATCGATATCCGCCAGCACCGGCACGGCTCCCGCCCGCAGGATGGAGCTCACCGTCGCGAAGAAGCTGAACGGCGTGGTTACCACGGCATCGCCCGGACCGATCTTCAACGCCGCCAGCGCCAGCCACAACGCGTCCGTGCCGCTCGCGCATCCCCCGGCATACGGCACTCCACAGGCCGCCGCCGCCGCCCGCTCAAACCGCTCCACCTGCGGCCCCAGGATGAACCGCTGCGAATCGCAGACCTCCGCAATTGCGTCTAGAATCTCACTTCGGATCGCGGAGAACTCGCGCCTGAAATCAAGCATCTGAACCGTTTGGCGGGAGCCTCTCGTGGCTGTTTCAGGCATTATTTCCATCCTACGCTGCCGTCCGTGGTTCCCTTGCGGCACGTCAGAGAATCAGCTTGTTGCGGGAGGGTCGCCCGAAACTGTAGGGTAGTGACTGCACTTTCGGCGGTGCTGTGCACGCGCACAGTAGATCGCTCTAAGGCAGTAAGTTGTTTGGCAGATGTGTTACCCAGGAGATCGGCCGCTATGGAATCGAAGCCGGCACAGAATATTCAGGACACCTTTCTCAATACGGTTCGGAAGGACAAAAGCCCCATCACCATTTATCTGGTCAGCGGTGTCAAGCTGACAGGGCGCATTCGGTCCTTCGACAAATACTCGGTGCTGTTGGAGAACAACGCGCAGGAACAGCTCATCTTCAAGCACGCGATCTCCACAGTAGTCAGCGGCCGGCCTGCGTTGCATGCAGAGCCAAGACCCGCTGGGGCCACGGGCGCCGAGCCTCGGCCCGGTCCGGCTTCCGCACCCGCTGAGGGCACATCTTCAGCGCCGCCGTCCGCTGCCGTCGCGCACTAAGCGTAGACGGGCCGGGCGTTCAGCCGGGAGAGAACAGAGAGTCGCATGTCAGCAAGTCCCCAGGCCGTTGCCGCCAGGCGAGGGCGGGCCGGAGCAGCGCGTGAACGCGCCGTCCTTGTCGCCGTCGACTTCACCAGCGGCCGCCCCGGTCTTTCACCGGCGGCCCGGCAGGCACGCGCCTCCGCGGCGCTCGATCGCGTGTCCCGCGGCGAAGCCCCGCCCTCCGAGACCGCCGAGCCGTCTCTCTCGCGCGACCTCGAGTTCGATCTCTCCCTCGCCGAGTTCCAGGAGCTCGCCCGCTCCGCCGAAGCCGAGATCGCCGCCGTGCTTGTACAGCATCGCCCTCGCCCCGACCCCGCAACCCTTGTCGGCGGAGGCAAGCTCGACGAGATCGACGCCACCGCGCGGGCCACCGAGGCCGACCTCGTCCTCTTCGATCACGATCTCTCGCCCTCGCAGCTTCGCAACCTCGAGGCGCGTCTGCCGTGCCGCGTCATCGACCGCACACAGCTCATCCTCGATATCTTCGCCCGCCACGCCCGCACCCGCGAAGGCCAGCTGCAGGTCGAGCTCGCACAGCTCGAGTACCAGCTCCCGCGCCTCGCCGGCCGCGGCAAGATGATGTCTCAGCTCGGCGGCGGCATCGGTACCCGTGGCCCCGGTGAAACACAGCTCGAAACCGACCGCCGCCGCATCAACACGCGCATCGACCGCATCAAGCAGCAACTCGAAGCTGTTCGCCGCATCCGCCGCCAGCAGCGCGGCCGCCGCGAGGCCGTCCCGGTCCCAACGGTCGCACTCGTCGGTTACACCAACGCCGGCAAATCAACGCTCTTCAATGCCCTCACCGGAGCCGAGGTCCTCGCCTCGGAGCGCATGTTCGCTACGCTCGACCCCAAGCTCCGGCAGCTCACGCTGCCTTCACGCCGCAAGGTGCTCTTGTCGGATACCGTCGGCTTCATCCGCAAGCTGCCGCACTCGCTCGTCACCAGCTTCCGCGCCACGCTCGAAGAGGTCGAACGCGCCGAACTGTTGCTGCACGTGCGCGACGCCGCCAGCCCACTGCTTGAAGAACAACGCCTCGAGGTCGAAGCCGTCCTCCAGGAGCTGGGCGCGCAGGACAAGCCCACCCTGCAGGTCTTCAACAAGGTCGATCTCCTCGCCGAAGGCGCCGCCACGCCCATGCCCGCCGGCGCAATTCCGGTCTCTGCCCTCAAGGACGAAGGCCTCGACGGCCTCCTTCAGGCCATCGATGCTGCGCTTGTCGCCGATCCGCTGGTCGAGGCACACTTTTCCATTCCGCAGTCCGAAGGCCGCGTGCTGGCTGCGCTCGAACGCGGTGCGACGCTCGTCAATCAAATCTACGAGGGGAACAATGTCACCCTGACCGCGTGGGGACCGACGTCACTTCTCGGCCGCTATCGCCGCTACCAGCGAAAGAAAGACAACGGTTCCGGTGAGAATAAAGACAACGGATTCGATGGCAAGAAAGACAATGGATTCGATGGCAAAAAAGACAACGGATTCGATGGGAATATTGCCGGCAGATCGGGCGGAAATGTCGCCAATAACAATACAGGCCGCCTGAGTGGGGAGCGGAGGTAAATCCCCTTTCACGCGGCCTGCACGACCCGGAACGGGTCTCGGGTGGTAGACCTAGTGTACGCCTCCGGCAGTCGAGTAAAAGAAATTTCTAGGCCCCGTTTCCGCCTCGCAACTAAGCCAGCTCACCCGCCCAAACCGGCTTCCCAGCGGGGCGGTTCCGGCAGGCTGATTATCGCTGTTATCCACCGATTACCGTCCGGCCTGGTTTGACGTTCAAAGCGGGCGTTTGCTACAACTGGTAGGTACGTAGGCATGGAAATTTGCGCCGCTTGGAGTGTGCGCATCGAGCGGGCACACCGATCCCGCCGCCCCCCCGTCCTACCCTAAGAACTACATGGAAATTCTGAACGAACTTGGCGGTCTTCTGCTCGGCGCTGTGCCGACAATGATTTTTTTCATTCTGTTGGTCATTGCGTATGGCTACCTGGTGCGCCGTCCGCTGGATCGAACGCTGGCGGAGCGGCGGGCCCGGACCTCGGGGGCCGTGGAGCAGGCCCGCGGTGCGATCTCTGCCGCAGAGGCCGAGACCTCAGCCTATGAGGAGAAGCTACGGGCCGCGCGCGGCGAGATGCAGGCGCTGCGGGAGCAGCATTTGAATCGGCTGCAGCAGGAGCGTGAAGCGGCGCTGGCGGGAGCCCGCGAACAGGCCCAGGAGCATGTCCGTACAGCGCGTACGAAGATTGAACAATCGACCGCCATTGCCCGGGAGCAGATCGAGCGCGCGACGGGGCAGTTGAGCGAGCAGATCGTCAACGCCCTTTTGGGCACGGCTCGCGCGGAGGCTCGCCAGTGAAGCCGATGCGGCGTTCCTCTTTGAATTCTTCCATGGCGTTGCGCGGGTTTTACGCAGCGTTGCTGGGGCTGGCGCTTTCCGCCCTACCGGCGGCCCCGCTGCACGCGCAGCGGTCTGTTCCCCAGTCGCCGCAGAGCGCCAGTTCGGCTGAGAATTCGACGCCCGGAGCTGCTGTTCCCGAGAAGCGGCAAGAGGAGCGGGACGAAAGCTACGAGTTCAGCCACTCGCCCGCGGTGCAGAAGTTCGGCTCATTTCTGGGATTGAATACAGAGCAGGCCGCGACGGCCTTTGAGATTTTCAACTTTCTCGTGCTTGCGATCGGCGTCGGCTTTGTTCTGCTTAAGACGCTGCCGAAGACCTTCCGTGCACGCAGCTCGGCGATTCAAAAGCAGCTTGTCGACGCGCGTACCGCGACCGAAGAGGCCAGCGCTCGCCTGAACTCCGTGGAAGCTCGTCTCTCCAGGCTCGACGATCAGATCGCCGAGATGCGCTCGCACGCCGAAGCCGACGCGGCCAAGGAAGAACGCCGCATCCGCGCCAGCGTCGAGGAGGAGGCTTCCAAGATCCTCGCTGCCGCCGAGTCTGAGATTCAGTCCGCGACCGCCGCCGCCCGCCGCGACATTCAGCAGTTCGCCGCCTCGCTCGCCATCGAGCAGGCCGCGCGCAAGCTCGTCGTCACAGCCGAGACCGATCGCCTCCTGGTCGAGAATTTCGCGCGTCAGCTCACCGGAGACAACGGAGGGCAAAACTAATGGCTGTGGTTGACCTTCGTTACGCGCGTGCTCTGGCTGCTGTCATCAGCGACCAGAAGCTCGACCTCATTGCCGCGCAGGGGCAGTTGAACGATTTCGCGAACCTGCTCGCCGAGAGCGTAGAGCTCCGCGAGGTGCTGCAGAATCCGTCGATCCCGGAGGTGCAGAAGTTGAAGGTGCTCGACGCAATCGCGCCGCGTCTTGGCTTGAGCCGGCCGATTCGCAACTTCATCGCGCTGATCACCCATCACGAGCGTCTGCATGAGCTGCGCGACATGATCGCCGCGTACGCGAGTCTCGCCGACGAAAATTCTGGTATCGCCGAGGTGGAGATCACAACTGCCCGTCCGCTTGACGACGCAAATCGCCGGCTGCTGGAGCAGCAGGTGGCGAAACTCGCAGGCGAGCCGAAGGTGCAGGCCACCTATCACGAAGATCCCTCGCTGCTGGGCGGAGCTGTCGTGCGGCTCGGCTCCACGATCTACGACGGTTCCGTGCGCGGGCAGCTCGAGCAGATGAGGCAACGCCTGGCTACAGCCAGCGCCTGAGAGACGATCAGCTCGCAAGGCAAGAGATCAGGTTCAAAGGGAAAAAGGGAACAGCATGGCACAGATTCAGGCAAACGAAATTACCGAGCTGCTCAAGAACAGCATTGAGAACTACGAGCAGCGCATCCAGGTCGATGAGGTCGGCACGGTCATCAGCCTCGGCGACGGTATTGCGCGCGTGCATGGCCTCGACAAGGTAATGGCCGGCGAGCTGATCGACTTCCCGCACGGCGTCGCCGGCCTCGCGATGAACCTTGAAGAGGACCAGGTCGGCGTCGTGCTGCTCGGCGACTACACCGTGATCAGTGAGGGCGACCAGGTTAAGCGCACCGGCCGCATCATGGACGTTCCTGTCGGCGAGGCCCTGATCGGCCGTGTCGTGAACGCGCTCGGCCAGCCCATCGACGACAAGGGCCCCATCGACACGCCGCACCGCCTTCCGGTCGAGCGTCTCGCTCCCGGCGTCATCGCGCGTCAGTCCGTGGTTGAACCGATGGCTACCGGCATCAAGGCGATCGACACGATGATTCCCATTGGCCGCGGCCAGCGCGAGTTGCTCATCGGCGACCGCCAGACCGGCAAGACCGCCGTCGCGCTCGACACGATCATCAACTCGGCCAAGAACGACCTCATCTGCATCTACTGCGCAATTGGTCAGAAAAGGTCTTCCGTCGCGCAGGTCGTGCAGACGCTTGAGAAGTATGGCGCGATGGCCTACACCATCGTCGTCGCCGCAACAGCCTCTGAGCCTGCGCCGATGCAGTACCTCGCTCCCTTCGCCGCGACCGCGATGGGCGAGTACTTCCGCGACAACGGCAAGCATGCGCTGATCATCTACGACGATCTTTCGAAGCACGCGGCTTCCTACCGCGAGATCTCGCTGCTGCTGCGCCGTCCGCCCGGACGCGAGGCGTATCCCGGCGACGTCTTCTATCTGCACTCGCGTCTGCTGGAGCGCTCGGCCAAGATGTCCAAGGAGAATGGCGGCGGTTCGCTCACCGCGCTGCCGATCATCGAGACGCAGGCCGGCGACGTCTCGGCCTACATTCCGACCAACGTGATCTCGATCACCGACGGACAGATCTTCTTCGAGACCGACCTCTTCAACTCCGGCGTTCGTCCGGCCGTGAACGTGGGTCTCTCGGTCTCGCGCGTGGGATTCGCCGCGGCCATCAAGGCGACCAAGCAGGTCGGCTCCACGCTGAAGCTGGACCTCGCGCAGTACCGTGAGCTCGCTGCGTTCTCGCAATTCGGCTCCGACCTCGACAAGGTCACGCAGAACCAGCTCAACCGCGGATCGCGCCTGACCGAGCTGCTCAAGCAGCCGCAGTTCCACCCGCTCACCTGGGTGCAGCAGGTGGTCATCATCTACGCCGGCACTCAGGGTCTGCTCGACGATCTCGAGGTGAAGGACATCCGCGCGTTCGAGGACGGGCTGTATCCGTATATGGAGGGAACGCAGAGCCAATTACTCGCCGACATCGAGTCGAAGAAGGCGCTCGACGACGATCTGCGTCAGCGGCTCACCGGCGCAATCAACGAGTACAAGCAGGACTTCAAGGCGAAGCTCCAGGATAAGGGTCAGGACAAGACCCAGCAGAAGGATCAGGCCAGGCAGACCGCAGGAGCCGCCGCTTAACCGCGCAGAGAAAAGATGCCCAACGTACTCGATCTCCGTCGTCGGATCCGCAGCGTGAAGAACACGAGGCAGATCACACGCGCCATGAAGATGGTCTCCGCGGCCAAGCTGCGACGAGCGCAGGAACATGCTTTGCAGGCGCGTCCCTACGCACAGATGCTGGCGAATGTTCTGGAGTCCCTGGTGCGGCGCAGCGATCTCTTCGACGAAGGAACTGGCGACGTCATGCATCCGCTGCTGGTGGAGCGCGAGGAGAAGAACGTTCTCGTGGTCGTCGTCGCGGGTGACAAAGGCTTCGCGGGCGGTTTCAACTCCAACATCGGCAAGGCCGCGCAGAAGTTCATTGACGACCGCCGCAGCCAGGGCCAGAACATTGACGTGGAGCCGATCGGCAAGAAGGCCATTGGGCTGTACAAGCGCAAGTACCCGGCAGCCGTCTATGAGCACAAGGAAGAGTTCTACGACAACGAGCTGGCGAAGCACATCGAAAACATCCGCCATCGCGCGCAGCCTATCGAGGTCGCGGCGGAGCACGCGGATCTGCTGATCAAGGCGGATATCGCGCCCGTCTCCGAGGTTGCACGCTCGATCATCGCGCGTTACGAGCGCGCCGAGATTGATGCTGTCTATCTCGTCTACAACGAGTTCAAGTCGGTCATCTCGCAACGCGTCGTCGTCGAGAAGCTGCTGCCGATCCGGAAACTTGGATCGCATGAGATTACTGCGGCCGAGGAGATGACCGAGGAGCAGAAAGAGGCGGCCGCCAAGGCTGCCGAGAGCTCCGGAGTCTCGATTAACGAGCCCGAAGAGACGGTCATCGAGCAGGAGGCAAAGCGCTTCGGCACAGCGGACGTCGACTACATCTACGATCAGGACCCGGATCGGCTGTTCCGTCACCTGATGCCGAGGTACGTGACCACGCAGATCTTCCACGCGCTGCTGGAGTCGATTGCCGCCGAGCATGCGGCGCGCATGACCGCGACCGATGCGGCGACCAAGAATGCAGGCGAGCTGATCGACAAGCTGTCGCTGACGATGAATCGTGTTCGTCAGGCGGCAATCACCAAAGAGATCATCGAGATCGTCTCGGGTGCGGCTGCACTGTAAGGATTTAGCTGAAGTTTTTTAGAGGATTTATGGCAGAAGAGAACATTGGCAAAGTGATCAGCGTCAGCGGACCGGCCGTTGACGTGCAGTTCGACGAGGCAAAGATGCCTCCGATCTACCAGGCGATCCGCGTCACCAGCGACGGCTTCAATGTCCCGCAGCCGCTCGACGTCATTCTCGAAGTGCAGCAGCACCTCGGCGAAGGCCGCGTGCGCTGCATCGCCATGACCGCCACCGAGGGCATGGTTCGCGGCATGAAGGCGACCGACACCGGCGCCGGCATCACTGTTCCCGTGGGCCGTGCGACGCTGGGCCGCGTGCTCAACGTGCTTGGTCAGCCTGTAGACGAGCTCGGCCCCGTCAACGCCGAGGTCCACATGCCGATTCACCGGCAGGCTCCCGCGTTCGACGAGCAGTCGACCTCCGAGGAGATGTTCGAGACCGGCATCAAAGTTGTCGATCTCATCCTTCCGTTCCTGAAGGGCGGAAAGATTGGCCTGTTCGGCGGCGCCGGCGTCGGCAAGACCGTCGTGATTCAGGAGCTGATCAACAACGTCGCGACCAAGCACGGCGGCTTCTCCGTGTTCGCCGGCGTCGGCGAGCGAACCCGCGAGGGCAACGACCTCTGGCATGAGTTCCAGGAGTCCGGCGTTATCGACCTCAAGGATCTGCCCAAGTCGAAAGCCTCGCTGATTTATGGCCAGATGACCGAGCCGCCGGGAGCTCGTCTGAGAGTCGCGTTGACTGGACTTACCGTCGCCGAATATTTCCGCGACGAGGAAGGCGCAGACACGCTGCTGTTCATCGACAACATCTTCCGCTTCACGCAGGCCGGTTCCGAAGTCTCGACGCTGCTGGGCCGTATGCCGAGCGCTGTGGGATACCAGCCGAACCTTGCCACAGAAATGGGTGAGCTGCAGGAGCGCATCACGTCGACCAAGAAGGGCTCGGTCACTTCGGTGCAGGCCGTCTACGTCCCCGCCGACGACATCACCGATCCCGCGCCGGCGACGACCTTCGCTCACCTGGATGCGACCATGCTGCTGTCGCGTCCGCTGTCGGAGCTCGGCATCTATCCGGCGGTGGATCCGCTCACCTCGACCTCACGCATCCTGTCGGCGCGTATCGTCGGCGACGAGCACTATAACGTCGCGCAGGAGGTCAAACGGATTCTGCAGCGTTACAAGGACCTGCAGGACATCATCGCGATCCTCGGCATCGATGAACTTTCCGAAGAGGACAAGCTGACTGTTGCCCGCGCGCGTAAAGTCCAGCGCTTCCTCTCGCAGCCGTTCCACGTCGCCGAGATCTTCACCGGAATTCCCGGAGCGTATGTCAAGGTCGAAGACACCGTGCGCAGCTTCAAGGAGATCATCGACGGCAAGCACGACGATATTCCAGAGCAGGCGTTCTACCTGAAGGGCGGAATCGAGGATGTTCTGGCCGCCGCGGAGAAGATGAAGGCGACCGCGTAAAGGCAGCTTCTAGCTGTCAGCTTCTAGCTTCCAGCTAAAGGCGAGCAGCATAACCGGCTCTGGCTAGAGGCTAGGAGCTAGAGGCTAGTAGCTAAAGAGATGGCGGAAAACGGAAACAATTCGGGGCTGCTGAAGGTACGGCTGGTGACGCCGGACCGGGTGCTGCTGGATGCGACGGCGGCGGCGGTGGAGCTGCCGTCGATGTCGGGGTACATGGAGGCGCTGTACGGGCACGCGCCGTTGCTCTCGGAGCTGGGCGCGGGGCAGGTGAAGATCCACGGCGGGACCGCGGGCGAGCAGGTGTTCTTCGTCGCGTGGGGGTTCGTCGAGGTGCTGCCGGAACGGGTCACCATTCTGGCGGAGACGGCGCTGCATCCGGAGGAGATCGACGTGGCCGAGGCGCAGCGGGAACTCGCGCACTCGCAGGAGCTGTGGAACGAGGCTGGCGACGACCAGGCCGAGTACGACGAGGCGAATGCCGTCGCGCGTGTGGCCGAAGAGAAGCTGGCTGCGGCCCACGGCGGCAAGCAGGCCGGTCACTAACTTCATCGCAGCCTGCTGCTGAACCTCTATTCTGATTTCAAGAAGGTCTGGCTTCGGCCGGACCTTTTGTTTTTGGTGTGGGATTCCACCCACCACCACGCCGAAGGCCCCTCCGTGGAGGGCCTTCGCGGTGGGGGTGTCGAAGTTCAGTTGGCTGCAGGCGTGGAGGAGGCCGTCGTGGTGGGGGCAACTGCGGATTTGAGAACGATGCTTTGCTGGTCGTTGGTTTCGAACTGCGAGTAGAACGTGCGGAGCTGAGAGTAGTCAGGGGGAAGGACGTAGATATCGCCGAAGGCGTAGTCGCGGCGGGTAGTGAAGCTGGTGGGAGCGGATTCGATGGTCATTCCATAGGCAGCCATCGCCTTGAAGTTGTACTTTGCGGCCGGTGGAGCGGCCTCGATGGAGAAGTTGGAGGGGAAGTTGATGCGGAGCGCGTCGCGAGTGAACTGAGGGTAGTTGAAGTCGACAGCGACCTCGCGCTTCTCATGCGGGAAGGTGGCCTTGTGGTTGACGAGGAATAGGTCGGCGGGAATGACAAGGCGTTTGCCGGTCCAGCTGCCGACGGTTCCTTCAACGGTGTAGGTGACCTTGAGCGGATTTTCGTAGTCTGCAACGTCGGAGACGGTGACGTCCTTGACCTCGAGGGAGTGAGGGATAATTCCTTCGGCGGAGGTGCGGAGCTCATGTTTCAGGCTCTCGTCGTCTCCGCGCAGGGCCGTATGACGCCAGCGAAGGGCGGCGGCTCCGTTGTAGCTCATATCGATCTTGCCGGTGATCTTGCCAGTGGCATCCATATTGAGGTTGGCGACGCGCATGACGGTGTTGTCCTTGTAACCGCCGCCGTAGACGTCCGCGAAGGTGGTTTCATTGCCTTTCTGGCGAAGGCCGGTGACGAACTCATGCTGCCATGCGAGGTGGCCGTAGGGGCAGTAGCGTTCGCCGGGATCGAAGAACTGCTCTTTGCCGTCGACGTTGACGACGGCGATTAAGTCGTCAAACTGGTCCATGGTGAGCCACAGCGGGATAAAGACCTCGCGCGAGCGGTCGGGGACGAGCATGGCATCCGCTTCCATGCCGGCGGCGCGGGCCATACCGATGAAGAGCTCGGTGAGCTGGGAGGAGCTGCCGCGCTCGTGCTTGAAGACGTCGTCGACGTTGTTGAGCTTGCCGAGTCCGTTGGCCTTGTCCTCGCGGGCATCGTGCTTGCGGGTGTAGTCCGTGTTTTCAAACTTCTGAACAGCGGCGTAGATGGCGCGCAGCTTCTGATCCTGCGTAGTGGCGCCGGCGATGATTTTCTGGGTGGCGTCCTTCAGATCAGAGTTGGGATTGGCGAAGGAGTTGACCTTCTTGGACCAGAACTTTCCCTCGGACTTCCAGAAGTCCTCGCCGGTGCGTTCGGCAATGTAATTGAAGTACACGCGGAAGGTGTAGTTGCCGATGGGAGGCATGTACTCCTCGTCGGCGACCGGGGGGATGTCCTTGACGTTGAGCTCGTAGGACTTGAAAGGCAGGCCGTTGGAGCCGCCGGTGCCGGGGAGGTCACGATGAGTCAGTTCGGCGCCCTTGGGCAGGATGGGGAACCATGTGATGGTGTGGATCAGGTCGCCGTGCGCATCCGCCAGGTCTTCTGCGGAGGGATACCAGAGGTAGTGGGCCGCCTTGACGTAGAGATCGCCCTGGACGATCCATGTGGGCGGCTCGTAGCCCTGGTCGTTGATGCGCGTGTTGTAGCGGTACTCGATGATGCTGCCGACGGTGACGTCAGGCAGGGTAAAGACCTTGGCCTGGTATTTGAATCCTTTGCCCTTCTCCATGACCTTGAGGTAGGGCTTGCCGGTGAAGGCTACGATGGTGCCATCGGGGTGGATGGTGCGGCCCTGGATGTCGTCGAGAGACTTCTCATTGCCGACCACGTTGTCGCCGAGGTCGCCGTTCGTGACGACGAAGGGTAGCTCGACGTTGGCGTACTTCTTGCCGTCTTCGCTGAGAATCTTGACGCGCTCGTAGGTCGAGGCGCTGTGCCTGTCGTCGTAGGTGATCTCTTCCTTGTTCAGGATGACAGCGGCGACACCGGGGTAGCCGGGGAGCGAGGTCATGGCCAGCTCGTCCTTGGAAGGCTCGATGAACTTTGCCTGCGCCAGAGCAGCGAAAGGCGCGATGGCGGCGGCGCAGAGTAGAAACGCCGAGAGGATGCGGGGTGGCTTGCGGTTGCCGGAATGCGACGCAGTTGTTGCGGTCATGGTGCTCCTTGAAGCGGTGAGGCGAAGGTTGTTCACGGGGTCTGGTTGGCACGCTTGAGAACCACTCGGCTATCCTCGTCGGCGGCGATGAGGCCGACGAAACGCTGGAGCTCTGCATACTTGCCAGGCGGGAGGGAGACCTGGCGAAGTGTGAACGTGCGCGTGTAGTGAAGCGTGTGGCCATCGAGAACCGTTGAGCTCTGGTAGCTGGCGAAGCCCACGTCGGCCTTCACGGGGTCCGGAAGCTCGTCGACGGTGTAGCCGTCAGGGAGCTGGATGTCGAAGCTGTCGGTGCCCTGCATCGTCTGGCCCAGGTCGATGGAGACCTTCCGTGCTTTGTGGTCGATGGGCATGGTGTAGCTGCCGAAGACGCGCGGGCGAACCATGAGAAGCGGGCCGACGGAGTTGGCGAAGTGATCGGCCGAGAGGTCGAAGCTGGTGGTGAGGTCCTTGTCGAGTGCGGCGACGTTTTCGATCTTGAGACCGGTCACGGAGGCGGCCAGGAGGTCGCCGGAGATGCTGCGGTCGATGTACTGCTGCTGCTTGGCGGCATCGTTTTCGGTGAAGATGCGCCGGCCATCATCGGCGAGGTCACCGAAGCGCTTCACCGTGACACTGCCCTTGAGTGAACCGTTGGCGGTGAGCTGCAGAGTGCCGGAGCGGTGAATGGTATCGAGATCCGGACTGAGGACGGGGATCTGGAAGATCTGGCTGTCCGGGCCTTCCACAAGAAGGCCATAGCTTCCCTGCAGATTGTCTTCGATCTGGCCGAAGGGTGTGTTCTCCCATGTGGGATCGAAGATGAGGTAGCGCTTGCCGTTGCCGGCGGTGAAGACGCTATGGAGCCTGGGCGAGTTGTAGCCTTTCGGGATCTCGATGGCGGCGATCATGTGATTGCCGAAGATCGAGGGAGCGTCGGGATCGACGACGCCACGACGGCTATCCACCGCGACCAGGTCGCTGTGGATACCGGCGCTCGACAGCATCGCCGAGAGCACCGTGGCCTTGTCCTTGCAGTCGCCGTAGCCACCGCGGAAGATGTCTCCGGCAAAGTGTGGCTGGTTGCCGCCGATGCCCATCTCCACGACGAAGTAACGGATGTGCTTCTGGACGAAGGTCCCGATCGCCTCAGCCTTGTCATAGAAATCAGTCTTGCCCGCGGTGAGTTGGGCGGCCTTGGCGGCGATCTCGGGTGTCGCGGTGAGGCGCTCGTGCGAGAGCGCCGTGTACCACTCGCCGATTCCTTTCCACGTGCCATCCTCAGGGAAGGCGAGGTTGGGGCCGGAGTAGTGAACGGTCATGCGTCCCGCCAGCGACACCTCGGAAGGTGACATGGGGACGCGCTCAAGGTCGATCGCGGGCTCGTTATTCATCTCCCAGCGATAGCGCTGGTGTTCGAGATCGATGGCGTCAACCTTGGGATGGTGGGCCCAGGTGGTGCTGTAGGTGTAGCCGGCAGGAAGTTCCAGCGTGAAGCTCTGGCTGGCAACCGGAAGCGAGCCCTGAAACTCCCAATCGGTCTCGGCAAGGTAGGGGCGCTCGCGCTCTTCGTACTCCCAGGCGACAATTCCGCCGGGGTCCCGGCCGGGTGGGTCGGCGACCTTGGCCTTGATGTCTTCGTAATACTGATTGTTTCCTTCACCCGGAGGGCTGACCTCGGCCATCTCGTTGTCCTTGACGGCGTACTCGTGCCCGGCAGGGTCGATGCTCCAGGCATGGAAGGAGAGAACCTTGGAATCCTTGTCGAACCAGACAATGGGATAGGCGTCATCCCGGCCCTGGGGGCGCAGAATCTTGACCACCCTGCGGACGTGCTCGACCGCCTGACCCCTGGCGTCGACGGTGTACGTCTCGTCGTCGAGCAGGATGACCGCCTTGGTGGTTTCGGGCAGCGAGGGCAACGGCTGCTGCGCGGCGGCCTTGACCCAGTCGGGAACGGCGCTGGATGAGGCCCAGGCGACAGCGGGGAAGAGCGCTATGAAAACCGCTGCTTTCGCCGTGAAGTGACCGACGCGCATATGATGGCTGGCCCGGTGCATAAGCGAGCTGCTCCTGAAAAGTCACGCGGTCGCAGCGCTGCTTTGAAGCGGCCACGTTTGTCGATGAGAGATCGTGGCTGAGTTATACGTTCGATCGTCAGTTATTTCAAGGAAAACCTTGTCGAGAATGACACTGAAGTTGCAACCGGGGCGCGAGCGGCGAGGAGACGGCGGGCTGCGAGGGGAGCTGGAGCTGCGGCGGCGGTCCCGCGCAAGGGAGCGCGGAGACCCTGTGATAATTTTCAACTTGGCACGGGTTGTCGAGACGTTACTTGTGGGACAGGGTGTGCATGCTCCGAATCGGGTTGATGGTGGATTCCTTCGCGGTGGACGCCTGGGTGGCGAAGATCATCGCGGACATACAGGCATCCGACTTTGCGGAGGTTTCGCTGGTGGTGCTGAACACGGTTCCGCCGCCGGTGCGGAAGCCGCTCGGCAAGCGGCTCAAGGCGCACTGGAAGTCCACGACGTTTGTGCGCTACAGCCAGTGGGACTACCAGCGGAACAAAGATGCGGAGCATGATTCGCACGCGGAGATCGATGTTCGGGAGCGGTTGACCGGAGTGCCGGTTCTGCAGGTGGAACCGATGCGGAAGGGATTCACCGACCGGTTCAAGGACAGCGATGTCGAGGCCATTCGCGCGGCGGACCTGGACGTCATCTTCCGGTTCGGGTTTCGCATTATCCGCGGAGAGGTGCTGGAGACCGCGCGCTACGGCGTGTGGTCTTTCCACCATGACGACAACCTGGAGTATCGAGGCGGACCTCCACTGTTCTGGGAAATCTTCGAGCGGAATCCTATCTCGGGGACCATCCTGCAGCGGCTGACCGATTCGCTCGACGGCGGGCGGGTTCTGTACCGCGGCCACTCCAGCACGAACTTCTCTTCGTTGTATCTGAACCGCAATCCGATCTACTGGAAGACAGCGGAGTATGCGATGCGCAGGCTGCGCGATCTGCACGAGCGTGGGTGGCAGTACATCGAGTCGCTGGCGACCTACAACGAGCCGAATACCTACTCGCGCGGGATCTATCACTCACCGGACACGGTCAAGATGGCGGCCTTTCTGAGCCGGAAGGTGGGACGCAGCCTGCGAGGAAAGCTGCGGGCCGCGACCGGCAAGGTGCGGCCGCAGTGGTTTGTTGCACTGCGCCGGCGAACGGAAGGGCACGCCTTTGACGATGTGACAGGCTACCGGATTGTGAAACCGCCGGCCGACCGATTCTACGCCGATCCGTTTCTGCTGGAGAAAGACGGGAAGACGTTCCTTTACCTTGAGGACTTTCGCTACGCCGAGGGACGCGCGCTGATCTCGTGTGCGGAGCTGAAAGAGAATGGAGAGCTCGGCGAGATTGTGGAGGTTCTGCGGCGGCCGTATCACCTCTCGTACCCATTCGTCTTCGAACACGGCGGCGAGGTGTACATGATTCCGGAGACGATGGATAACCAGACGATTGAGCTCTACCGGGCAGAGCAGTTTCCGTATAAGTGGACGCTTGAGGCGGTGCTGATGGAGGGGATCCACGCGGCGGATACGACGATCTTTGAGCGCGACGGAATGTTCTGGATGTTCACGAGCCTCTCGAACGGGATGTACTCGAATAACGATGAGCTGGCGATCTTCTATGCGCGGAGTCTGAAGGGGCCGTGGACAGCGCATGCGAAGAATCCGGTGATCTCGGATGTGCGACGAGCGCGCCCTGCGGGGCCGCTGTTCTACGACAACGGCCGGCTGATCCGGCCGTCGCAGGACTGCGGAAAGGCGTATGGGTACGCGCTGAACTTCTCCGAGGTAGTGACGCTGAATGAGAAGGACTACGAGGAGCGCGCGGTGGGACGCATCGAACCGGCATGGGTGAAGGGAAACCTGGGCACGCATGCGTACTCGCGGTCGAGCCGCTTCGAGGTCATCGACGGGAACTTCTCGATCAAGCCGCGATTTTGAACGCGTGCGCGGCCCGACCGCGTGTGGGTGTGTCGAACACCGGCCTCCTGCAGAATTCACAATACGAGCGGTTTATCGGGTGGCGGATTGAGCGAGGCTGAGAGCTTTCTCGAGGACGGGGTCTTTTCCGGTGGCGAGGTCCTCTGCGTGGATTGGTACCTCGATGTCGGGCGCGATGCCGACTCCTTCAAAGGGTGAGCCATCGGGCATGAAGAGACGCTTGGTGCTTAGTCCGAAGACCATGCCGTTTTCAAAACGATGCTGGTAGGGCTGGCCGTCGCTGCCGGCAGTGCGCTCGCCGATGATGGTGGCGCGGTGGTTGTCCTTGAAGGAGATGACGAAGTCTTCACAGGCGGAGAAGCAGCCGCCGTCGGTGAGGATGAAAAGTGGGCCGGTGTAGTGCGCGTCGGCAGGCTGGAGGATGCCTCCGAACCAGCGCAGCTCCCTGTGCGTGCCGGGGTTGTCGTAGAGTTGAAGGCTTGCGAGCTGCGCCGGAGTGGATTCGATGAAGTAACGATAGGGGCGATCCATCAGAGTGGCGACGAGCTCCTGCGGCGTGGAGCCACCATGATTTCCGCGCACGTCGATGATGATGGCCTTGGCGGAGGGGGTCTTCTTTATGGCTTGTAAAGCGTCCGCTTCGAGGCTGGGTGCGTCGAACCCTGGAATATGTACGATGAGGATTCCGCTGCGATTGCTGACATCGACTGTGGGATGGAACGCGCCGGAAGCACCGTGCGGGCCGTTGCGATGGATGGTGACGTGGCGGCCGTCTGCGAGTGTGAGGTCGAAGCTCTCAGGGAAGAGATAGGGGTAGTCGAAGAGAGCGCGGCGGCGCCAGCGTTCGTCGGAGGCTGAGATATAGGGACGGCAATGCTGATAGAAGGACTCGAAGGGTTCACCGTTTAGCGCTGTGATCACATTGCCGACTTTCAGATCGGGCAGCTCGCTTTTTGTAACGACCCACTTGCCGTCTACCGGATAGGCGTAGAAGTTCAGCTCTTGTCCGTAGGTGTTTTGGAACCACGGATCGCGAAATCCGCTGTGGCCGTTTTCGAGCTTGGCCATGAACTCCATGGTGGCAAGGTCAAAGGCCTTGCGGCTGTCGGTGGCGAGGGCCTTATCGAGGTAAGTGGCGTATTCGGCGTTGAGATCGAAGCCGGGAATGCCCAACCAGTGGCCGAAATAAATCTGGATGTCGGAGTAGATGCGGGATGCCACGACGACACGGTCTTTGAGCGCGAGTGTCTGGTCAGTGGCTTCGTCCGCACGAAGTGACGCGGCAGTAAGGAGCATGCAAAGTGCGAAGGAGGCCAGACGTTTCCTCATGTTGGCCTTGTACGGAGGCTTGCGGACAATTGTTCCTCGGTGCCTGCATGCAGATTGCGGCTAAAGGGCGAAGGTGAGGCCGTGCGTGTCGAGGTAGGCGGCGAGCGTGCGCGCCTTCGCCGGGGGGTCGGCCAAGGCGATGTAGCCGTCGGGACGGATGAGGTAGACGGCGTTTTCAACCAGGCCTGAGTGGGCGAGATCCGGACGCCAGGGGAAGACATGGAATGCGAACTTGCGCTGCAAGCTGAGGCGGCCGATGTCGGGGCAGGTCCAGGTGCTGTAGATGTGGACCTGCCAGTCGAGCGAAGAGAGCGGGGCGAAGTTGTCTGGAGCCGGGCTCTTGGGATTGTCCGTGAACTGGATCCAGGGGAGGCGGTCGCCGGCGTGGAGCTTGCCGGTGCGGCCTTCGCTGAGATCGCTGGAGCGGTAGTTGACGTTGATCTGCGAGATGGTGCTGAAGAGAAACGGGCGGGCTCGCTGCGAACGGAACAGTGCGGGCAGGATGCGCGGAACGATCTGCAGGCGGATGAGGAGGGCGAGGTCGCTGTCGGAGGTGACGGCGGTGAAGGCCTGGTCGGTGGTGGAGACAAGGCGGCGCGCAAAGGCGATGCGTTCCGGCTCGTAGGTGTCGAGGATAGAAGCGGGTGCGCGGTTGCGGAGCACGGAGGCGAGCTTCCAGGCGAGATTGACGGCGTCGCCGATGCCGGTGTTCATGCCCTGGCCGCCGACCGGCGAGTGAACGTGCGCGGCGTCGCCGAGCAGGAAGGCGCGGCCGCCGCGGAAGTGCTCGGCAACGCGGTGGTGGACGCGGTACGTGGAGAACCAGTTCACGCTCTGGATGTCGACCTGAATCCAGTTGAGGACGCGCTTGGAGACGTCGTTCCAGGAAAGATCGTCATTGGCCTGTTCGGCTTGTTCGTCGCGAATGGTGCCGACAAGACGGACGCGGCCGTTGTCGTCCAGCGGGAAGATGGCGAGGAAGTCGGTGTCGTCGAGGGCGACGTGGAGTTCGCCATTGGCGACGCTGCCGGCCGCGGTGACGTCTGCGACGTAGAAGAGGTGGCTGTACTGGCCGCCGGGGAAGCCGATGTTGAGCCCCTGCCGCACGACGGAGCGGGCGCCGTCACAGCCGGCGAGGAAGCTGCAGCGGCAAATCTGCCCGGAGCCGTCGGCCAGGCGCAGGCGGGCGGTGATGGGTTTGTCGGATGCGTTGGGGGATTGGGCGAAGGAGAGAAGTTCGGTAGGGCGTTCGACCGCAACTCCAAGCTCGGCGAGGTGGCGGATGAGCAAAGGCTCGTGCTCGTCCTGCGGGTAGATGAGGGCGAAGGGAAAGGGGCTGAGGCCGCCGCCGAAGCTGCCGAAGGCGGCGCGCGTGACCTGGCGGCCGGCGACCCAGAGGTTGATGGCAGCGATGCGGTGGCCGTATTCGACGAGCTCGTGCGCGAAGCCGAGCTGCGAATAGAACTCGAGCGTGCGGGCCTGCACGGCGAGCGCACGCGAGTGTGCGGCCGGGTAAGGGTTCTTGTCGATGATGCGGACGCGGATGCCGAGGCGTGTGAGCCACAGCGCAAGCACCAGGCCCGTCGGACCGGCGCCGGCGATGAGGACCTCAGGATCGGAGGATGGCGGCATCGTGCTCCTCAGAGTGGGGATCGTTTCGCGAAAAGCGGACCTGTGGTTTCAGCAATGAATCGTGTGAGTTGTTGAAGCGCTCTAAGAATACTGCGAGCACCGTGGGTTTCGCAGGTCTGTCGTGCGGCTGGTAAACTCGCTCTCTTGTGAGGAAGAGCGCGATGGCGGTGAGGGAACGGCTGGGCGTTGTAGGCGCGGGAACGATGGGCAACGGGATTGCCCATGTCATGGCGCGCGCGGAGTTCGACGTGGTGCTGTGCGAGACCAATGAGGCCGCGCTGGAGCGCGGGCTCGCGACGATGCGGACGAACCTGGACCGCGAGGCGGCGAAGGGCAAGGTCGATCCGGCCGAAGTCGAGTCGATCTTTGGGCGTGTGAGGCCGGCGCGTGAGCTGAAGGCTCTGAAGGGCTGCACTCTGGTGGTGGAGGCTGCAACCGAGCGCCTCGAGGTCAAGCAGGCGATCTTTCGCGATCTGGATGCGCTGCTAAGCGAGGACGCGATTCTGGCATCGAATACATCGTCAATCTCGATTACGAAGCTGGCTGCCGGGACCAGGCGCGCGGACAAAGTCATCGGGATGCACTTCTTCAATCCAGTTCCGGTGATGAGCCTGGTGGAGGTGATTCGCGGCCTTGAGACGAGCGATGCGACCTTCGAGCGCGTGCACACGCTGGCGCTGGAGCTGGGCAAGACGCCGGTGGAGGTGAACGACGCCGCCGGGTTTGTCTCCAACCGCGTGCTGATGCCGATGCTGAATGAGGCGATGTTTGCGGTGATGGAGGGAGTGGCGACTCCGCAGGCTGTGGATGAGGTCTTCCGCCTCGGCATGGCGCATCCCATGGGCCCTCTGACGCTGGCGGATTTCATCGGCCTCGATGTATGCCTGGACATCATGCGCGTGCTGGAGGCGGGGCTCGGCGACCCGAAGTACAGGCCCTGCCCGCTGCTCGTGCGCATGGTGGATGCAGGGTGGCTGGGGAGGAAGTCGGGCAAAGGGTTTTATGAGTACAAGTGAGACAGTAGACAGGTAGACAGGTAGACAGTAGAGATTGGCGGTTTTGTCTACTGTCTACTGTCTAATGCTCTACTGTCTGTATCGGAGGAATGAGTGTCGAAGGAACTTTATTTTGAGGATCTGCATCCTGGGATGATGTTCAACTCCAGCCGGTCGTACAAGGTGACGGCGGAAGAGATCATGGAGTTTGGAGAGCGGTATGACCCGCAGCCGTTTCATATCGACCAGTCGGCGGGGGAGAGCTCGTTCTTCAAGGGGCTGGCGGCGTCAGGTTGGCTGACGGCGGCGATCGTGATGCGGCTGCGCGTGGAATCGATCCCCATTGCCGGTGGAATGCTGGGCGCGGGCGTGGAAGAGATGCGCTGGACGGCGCCCGTGCGTCCGGGCGATTCCCTGCGGACCGAGGCGGAGATTCTGACCGTGCGCCACTCGCGGTCGCGTCCGGAGTATGGAGTGGTGCGGTCGAGGACCACGGTGTTTAACCAGCGCGATGAGCTGGTGATGCGGTCGATTGTGACCTTCCTGGCGCCGCTCAGGAATCCGGTGCAACAGACAGTAGAGAAGTAGACAGTAGACAATAGTGCGACGGAAGCCGTGGCGACCTTGGCGCTTTGCCTTCGCGCCCTTTGCGTTAAGGGCTTTTGTCTTTCTCTACTGTCCAGCCTTCTACTGTCTACTGTCTCGGTCCTGTCTACTGTCTCTGTCCTGTCTACCCTCTCGCATCCCAACTGATTCCCTCCCGTTTCTGCACAGGGCCTGCGGCTGTATCCTCATACGGTGCGGATGACGGTTCTAGCTTCGGGATCTCGTGGGAACGCCACGGTGGTCGCCGCGGGCGGAACTGCCGTCCTGGTGGACGCCGGCCTGAGTTGCCGGGAGATTCTGCGGCGCATGGCCGCCACAGGCGAAGACCCGGCCGAGCTCAACGCAATCCTGATTACGCATGAGCACCTGGATCACGTGGCCGGTCTATCAGTGCTGGCGCGCAAACTGAAGATTCCGGTGTTTTTTACTGAGGCCACCCATCGCGCCTGGGTGCGAATGCTGACCCCACAGAAGCGGATGAGCTACAAGGCGTGGCTCGAGAAGATGCAGCGCGAGCGCGAGGCGATGGAGGCCGGCGCAGCCGCGGAGCAGGAAAACAGATTCGAGGCGGCTCCGCCTGAGACTGACGGCCCGGCGGAAGAGGCTCCGCAGAAGGTTTGTCCGACGGCGCTGCCGGCGCTTGAGTTCTTCGAGGCAGGACGCAGCTTCCGGATCGGCGCGCTGGAGATTTGTCCGTTCACGATTCCGCATGACGCGGCGGATCCCTGTGGGTTCGTCTTTCACGCGCCAGGCGAGTCAATCCGGATGGCGATTGCGACCGATCTGGGCTATGTGCCCCCGAATGTGAAGCTTGCGTTGAAAAATGCGGACGTGCTGCTGCTCGAGTCCAACCACGACCTGGAGATGCTAAAGGACGGGCCGTATCCGTGGAGCGTGAAGCAGCGGGTTCTT
>DATNGO010000128.1:0-8542 GCA_035605855.1 Acidobacteriaceae bacterium
GAGCTCGACCCGCGCAAGCCGCTCGACGAGCTGTGGCTGACGAACATCACCGGCACCTGCAAGGAGGGAATCTTCCTGGCCCACGTGCGCCACGCCGTCGTGCGGGACATCCGCGTGACGGGTTACACCGGGGCGCTTCTCAACACGATCGACGTGACCGGCAAGGGATTGGAGGGGGCGAGGCCGTTCCCGGCAGCGGCTGCGCCCGCCGATGTTCCAGCGCCTGCAACGCCGTACAAGTTACACTGAGCAAAGCTGTTGGAGCGGGCTGCCGATGCCTCTAACGGTGGCTTCCGCTTTTTGCCATTTTGCGAGATAATGAATTGAGGGCCTGAGCCTGCGGAGTCTCTCTGCGGGTCGCAGGAGGGCGGCCTGAATCGCTCATCCACATAGCAGCAAAGTTCAGGGAATCAGGGCAGCAGGGGCCGTAAGCCCTGCGTCGCGGCGTGTCAGGTGGGCAGACTCGGGGAATTCCGGTGAAGCCTGAAAGGCAAGCTGCTTGCCAGCCGAGGTGGCTGGCCACGTTAGGAGAAGCGTATGCGCGAGATCGTCAGCCTGCAGTGTCCGGTGTGCAAGAACCGGAACTACTCAACCACCAAGAACAAGAAGACTACGACTGGACGTCTCGAGTTCTCCAAGTTTTGCAACACGTGCCGCAAGCACACGGATCACAAGGAGACCAAGTAAGCTCTCCTTTTGAACACAGGGGAGTAAGCTCAACGGTTAAACTGCCGGTCTCCAAAACCGGACTTCTCGGTTCGAATCCGAGCTCCCCTGCCATCAGATTTTTATCCTTGGGACGCGTTCTCCTGAGGATTTCCGAAGTACCCGCGAGCATCGCGGCACGTCTAGATGTCAGGAAGCAGCACTATGGCGAAGGCAATTGCAGCAGCAGCGAACCCGGACGATTCGAACTCAGCCCTTCAGCAGGTGACGGCGGCTCCGCAACGCGCCGTGGAGTTCCTGAAGGAAACGCGTCAGGAGATGCACAAGGTGGTCACACCGACGCGCATGGAGGTTCGCAACACGACGGTGATTGTGTTGGGGACGGTGTTTCTCTTCGCGGCGTTCTTTGAGTTGGTGGACATTGTGTTGGGCAAGGGCATTGATAAGTTGTTTCTGCATCTCACCGGTCACTAAGACCTTTGCCCGTTGAGATGCGAGCGTGAAGATGATTTCCCGGGACGTCCTGTGGGACGCACAGAAAGTAATAAAACGATGGCAGACGAGTTGAATTCCGGCGAACAGAATAACGACTTCGAGAAGAACCTCGGAGCCAACGCCGACGAGACCCCGGCCCTCGACGCCGGTACCGTGGCAGACGGTGAGGCTGCGGCCGCGCCTGCGCCTGCGCACAACGAGAACTTCAAGTGGTACATCATTCACGCTTACTCGGGCTTCGAGCGCAAGGTAAGGGAGTCGCTGCAGTCGCGCGTCGCCGCCTACCATCTCGAGGACCGCGTGGGACGGATTGAGATCCCGACGGAGCCGACCACCGAGATTCGCAACGGCAAGAAGTACACGATCGATCGCGTCTTCCTGCCTGGTTATGTCTTTGTGGAGATGGCGCTCGATAACGATCTTTGGCACGTGGTGAAGAACACGCCGCGCGTCACCGGCTTCCTGCAGACGGGCGACCAGCCCAATGCGCTCTCCGAGGCCGAGGTCAACGCGATGCTGAACCGCAGCGACGTGACCAAGGAGAAACCGAAGCTCAAGCTCAAGTTCACCAAGGGTGAGCAGGTTCGCATTACCGAGGGCCCGTTCGCAAATTTCAACGGTGCGGTCGATGACGTCAACGAAGACAAGCAGACCCTCAAGGTCATGGTTTCGATCTTCGGCCGTCCGACGCCCACTGAGGTCAGCTTCGCCAACGTGGAGAAGGCAGAGCAGTAAACGTCTCGCGCCGCAGGTCGTGCACAGGATTTCCCTGGCGCGATGCACCGGCGATTGAGCAGTGGGTCCACAGAATTTCCGCAGCTTTTCCGGACGATCTCCGAAGGGTTGCCAACAAGTGTTGCACCAGAGTTCCACCGTGGGTGCGAAGAGAATCGCAACGGAATCTCTTCGCGGCACGGGACCACAGGTTCCACCCCAGCGAGTAAGCTCCCACCCCCAGCGAACAAGTTCGCTGGGGGCCCGGAACTCGCCGGGGACCCCAGATGTTGATCGCAGGAGTTCCAGCCCGGCCGCTTCACCGGACCTTCTAGCTCCTCAGGAACCACCAATCCATGCGGCACCGGAACTCCGGTTCTGCATCTTTATGGAAGGACGAAGAATATGGCACCGAAGAAGGTACAAGGCTACGTAAAGCTCCAGATCATTGCAGGCAAAGCGACTCCCGCTCCGCCGGTTGGTCCCGCGCTCGGTCAGGCGCAGGTCAACATCATGGAGTTCTGCAAGCAGTTCAATGACCGCACCGGCAAGGACACAAGTCTTGTGGGTATGACGATTCCGGTTGTCATCACCGTGTTTGCCGACCGCAGTTTCACGTTCATCACCAAGACGCCCCCGGCGCCGGTGTTGCTGCTGAAGGCTGCCGGCGTGCAGAAGGGCTCCGGCACCCCGAACAAGGACAAGGTCGGCAAGGTGACCGAGAAGCAGATTATCGAGATCGCCAAGCAGAAGCTGCCCGATATGAACGCTGCCTCTGTGGAGGCTGCTGCCAAGACCATCCGCGGCACCGCGCGCTCGATGGGTCTCGAGGTGGTCGCGTAACGCGAGCAGTATTTGCAATAGGCCAAAGGGAGCGCCATTCGGCGCTCCTTTTCTTTGCTACTCGTCATACAACGGCAGGCAGTGGGCCTTCTCTTTGCATTGCGGAACTCGCATTCGCAGCAACTCCGATAGCGAAATCGCATCCGCACGGCTGACCTGAAATACCGCGACCTGACTGACGCCGGCATCGTTGTGATAGCTCAGGGTCAGGCGGTAAATGTGCTCGCGCGCTGCAACCATCCCGACGAACATCGCGGGGAAAAATCCCATGTGCTCGCGCACATCCTTGCGCCACGCTGCGTTGTCGATCTTATCGTATGGAATCAGCAGCGGCGTTGCTGCTTCGAATCGTAGACCGTCCGGAGAGACGATCATCGGTGCGGTTGTGTTTGCGGCGGTCCCTGATGTTCCGGTCTCATAGATGGCGTTTCCTGTGCTCTGCGCTCTCACAGGAAGAGAAGCTGCAGCGATCGCAAACACGATAATTGCCGCACCTGCGATCTTCGCGACGAATCTCGACTTGCCGCGCTGAGCGATTCCGCGCAGCCGCCATGCCTCTGCAATCGTCTTCACATCCTGCTGCCACACCGGCATAATTATTGACATCGCCAATCCTTCCAGATTGGACACTGCGCCCAGCGCGAGCGCTGCGACCAGCCAGCCTGCCGGATGTTTCGTGACAAACGCAGCGACCACAGCGGACGCCAGCACCAGTCCCCAGATCTTCGCGATATAGGAGTGATAGCTCGGCAGTTTGCCGAACTTGATGAAGGCCGTGGCAAGGCTCAGCGCCTCCAGGCCAACGACCGCTGCGACCGGCGCAGCGAGACTGCGCATGAGGCTGGTATGCCGCAGCCAAAGAGCGACTGCGCAGCATGCGTAAAAAACGATGTCCGCCATCGAGTCGAAGAGTCGAACGGCGGCTGTGTCACACCTCCAGCGTCGCGCGAGAACCCCGTCGAAGATGTCTGAGAGCAGTGCGCTGACGACCATCGCTGCGAGCGTAAGGCCGCTCCAACCAGCACTCTCCGCCAGTACCATCGCCGGGCCGAGCACAGCTCGTCCAGCGGCCATCAGCCACGGAATCCGATGTTTGAGGAGTTGAGATTCTGATTGCATCGCCTGCTCCTTTTTGCAGCTGCAAAGGAGACTAGCGAGCGACAGCGCGCGTCGCAGGTGCCATCAGGACGGTTTCGTAACTGTCACAACCAGACCTGCGACAGCATCTCCCGGACGTTGGCGGCAAGCAGGGGAAAGACGACAATCTGCGGCCCTTGGGGGAGGTTCGCGGCGGAGGCGGTGTACGCGTCGCACAGCACGCCACCCACATTGGCGATACCGCGCTGCCACTGCGGCTTGCGTGCGTCGCAAAAGATCAGCGCCTCCGCAGGCATGCCCGCCGCAGCAAGCATTGTGCGGGCTTTGTCGAGAAACTCCGGCCAGTGCGAAACCACGGCGACCAGCAGCGCCTGCGGTGCGGGCATCCGCGGCACCAGCCACTGATTTGCTGAGGTGATGGGCAGCACAACCAGCTCGATGCCTGCGGGCACTGCGGCACGCACGGCTCGTTCCTGGCTGGGGCGGCAGCAGACGATAGCGCGAGCCAGCGCCTCTGCGTTGCAATCTGCGATCGAGCAATCGCACACCTCGCGCTTGGTTGCGCCGCGCAATTCCGTGACCAGGATCTGTCGCAGTTCCGGGTCAGGGTCGACGAGGAGCCAGTGATCTGGTTCTGGACTCGCAACCCATTCGGCCATGCGCCGCCGGAGCGCGGTTGCGGAAAGCCCGAGCTCATGCGCGCGACGAAAGAACTCGCCGATGTACACATCGACGCGTGCCTCCGCGGTCTCCGGCGTGCGGCGGTCGCAGACGTAGACCCCGCTGCCGTGGCGCAGTTCTGTCCAGCCTTCGCGTTCGAGCTCACGATATCCCGCACTGACGGTGTTGGGATGAATTGCAAAACGCCGCGCCAGCTCGCGGGTGCTGGGCAGACGGTCGCCCGGCCGCAGGTCGCCGCTCAGTATGGCGAGCTGCACCTGTGTGATCAGCTGACGATACAGCGGCACGTCGCTGTGGGCGGAAAACCAGAGGCGCATCGGGGTCTCAACGGGAGCTTACCAGCAAGTCGCTGGTCAACGGTCTCATGCGGAAGGCATAATGGCTGCTTCCCGCACTGGCTGAACTTGAACGTACCCTGGAGAGTTGCGCTAATACATGTTTGTTCCATCGACCTTTGCCGTCGCACTTTTGATGACGATCCTCAGCACCATCTGCTGGGGATCCTTCGCCAACACTTTCAAGGGCACCAAGAACTATCGCTTCGAGCTCTACTACTGGGACTACGCGCTCGGCATCTTTCTCATCGCTGTACTCCTCGCGTTGACGATGGGCAGCTTCGCCGGCGGCCCCACGGCGTTCCTGCCGAACCTGCGCGAGGCTGACGGCCTGAACCTCTTCTACGCTGCCGTCGGCGGCTTCATCTTCAACATCGCGAATGTGCTGCTGATTGCGGGCATCGAGATCGTCGGCCTGGCGGTGGCGTTTCCGCTTTCGATCGGTATCGCGCTCGCTGAAGGCGCTGTGCTCGCGTACGCTCTGCAGCCGAAGGGCAATGCTGTGCTGCTGGGCATCGGCGTCCTGATGAGTCTGGTCGCAGTGATCCTCGTCGGCAAAGCCTACGGCGCGCTGCGCACGGGCACCGAGTCGGTGTCGCGCAAGGGCGTCATCGTCTGCGTAATCTCCGGCCTGCTGATGGGCACATGGGCGCCCTTCGTCACGCTGGCGATGACGCGCGGCGAGCACACGCTCACTCCCTATACGACGACGGTCCTGCTTACGCTCGGCGCCTTCCTCTGCTGCTTCGTCTTCAACATCATCCTGATGCGCAAGCCCATCATCGGCACACCCGTCGCAGGCAGAGACTACTTCCGCACCTCGGGGAAGTATCACGCGCTCGGTCTGCTCGGGGGCGCGATCTGGGGCACGGGCATGGCCTTCAATCTGGTCGCCGGATCGGCGGTCGGCGTGTCGATCTCCTATGCCATCGGCCAGGCCTCGCCCATGGTAGCGTGCCTGTGGGGTGTCTTCGTATACAAGGAGTTTCGCGGCGCCAACACCAAGGCCAAGGGTTACCTCGCCGCAATGTTTGCCGCGTACATCCTCGCGATCGTCCTGATCGCAAGCGCTCACTCCTCATAATTTTTCCGCAAGGCAACAAGGAGTTTCATTCGCATGAGCCGTACCGTTCTAGTTCTCGGCAGCTTTGTCGCCGACGTTGCCTTCCGCGCATCGCGTCTGCCCGCATGGGGTGAGACACTGATGGGCTCTAATTTTGCGCTCGGCCCGGGCGGCAAAGGGTCCAACCAGGCTGTTGCCGCGGCGCGCGCAGGGGCACAGGTCCAAATGGCCTGCAAACTCGGCGACGACACCTTCGGTCAACTTGCGCGCAAGACATGGGCTGACGCCGGCATCGACGCATCGCTCACGCGCAACTGTGACGCTGCAACCGGGGCGGCGGCCATCCTGATCGACGAGGTGCGCGGAGAGAACGGAATCATTGTCGTGCCCGGCGCCTGCTTCACCATCACCGCTGACGAGCTCAACGCGATGGCCGGGGCGATTCGCGCTGCACACATCTTTCTTACGCAGCTTGAGATGCCGGTGGAGATCGTCGAACGCGGCATGAAGATCGCGCGCGATGCGGGGGTCACAACGATCCTGAATCCCGCGCCTGCCCCGACCGCGCCCCTGCCCGACACCATGCTCGCGCTCGCCGATTATGTTGTGCCCAACGAGTCCGAGGCCGCGATCCTCACGGGCCTTCCCGTTGAGACCGTCGAGCAGGCCGAGCGTGCTGCCGTTGCGCTGCAGGAACGTGGTGCGCGCAACGTCATCCTCACACTCGGAGCCCGCGGCGCTCTGGTGCGCACAGCAACTGGCGCCTCGACCATCGTCGACTCCTTCAACGCCGGCCCGGTGCTCGAGACAACCGGAGCTGGCGACGCCTTCTGCGGAGGCTTCGCCGCGGCGCTCGCTGAAGATATGCCGCTCCTCGATGCTGTGCGCTTCGGCTGCGCGACTGCCGGCATCTCCGTTACGCGGCACGGCACCGCGCCGTCGATGCCGAAACGCGCCGAGATCGATGTGCTTCTGTCGCGCCGCTGAGATAACACCCAACGCATCACGCAATGGCGAATAGCGATCCCTGCGCAGGCTCCGGCGCAGCGAAGCCCGCGGTACGTGCAGGCTGCGGTGACTTCCTCCCAGGCGCACCAGCAGCTTGCGAACCCAAAATATTCGAAAGCAGCGCGTCGGTCGAGCGCCGTGCCAGACCATGTTTACGACATACCGCGCGCACTCGCTCAGAGACCCGCTCGCGATACTCCGCGTCCACGAAGTCAGCCTTCGCAAAACGCTTACGGTAGTCATCGGCGAGGTGAGGGAAGTGTTCGCGAACGAAGCTCATCCATGTAGGACGCGAGCACGACTTCAAAAACAGCGGGTGCGCTCCCAGGAAGCTCGCACCCGCTGCGGCCGCGCGGCTGGCGACCGCGTCCAGCGCGCGCGGGGTGTCGTTGATGCCCGGCAGCAGCGGCGAACACAGTACGCCCGTCACGATGCCCGCCTCGCGCAGCTTCTTCACCGCAGCAAAGCGCAGGTCCGGTCTTGGCGCGCGAGGCTCCAGCTTGCGCGCGAGCGGCGCGTCGGTGGTCGTGATGGTGATGTGTACCACCAGCGTATTGCCCTCGCCGATCTTCTTCAGCAGATCGATGTCGCGCTCAATCAACGTCGACTTGGTGACAATGCCGACGCGATATCCCTCCCGCCGCGCTAACACCTCCAGCAGCGAACGCGTAATCCCCACACGCCGCTCAATCGGCTGATACGGATCGGTTGCGGTTCCGATCGCAATCTCCTGCTTGGGGTCGATGCGCTTCAGTTCCTGTTCGAGCAGCCAGGCGGAATTCTCTTTCACATAGATCTCGTGCTCAAACGCGGCGGCCCACGGCTGCACCGGCGCCTCATAGGTCCCGATAGGCACATGGGCGACTGGCTCCGGCTGCAGAAACTGATGGGTATACCGCGCATAACAGTAGCGGCAGCCGAACTCGCACCCGCGGTACGGATTGATCGACCAGGCGACCCACCCCATGCGTTTGGAGACCGAGTGGTTCAGCAGCGAGCGCGCCTTCATCGCCTTGAACTCGATCAGGTGGCCATCATCGGCGTGGGTGGCTTCGGCGGCCAGGCGGGCAAGCCCCACGGGCCGCGAGGGCAGGATCGGGAAGAGCAACGCGCCGCTTGGGGAGACTCCCTGTTCTTTCGCCATTTCTTCGCCTCATTGAAGACGAGAGTAGCGCGCCTGCCTGCGCCTGTCAAGCGCTACTTTTGTTCACTTATTCCGGCGAATCAGCCCTCGCGTCTCCAAGGCCGGACGGGAGTTCTTATTGCGCGTTGCTCTCAAAAAGGGTTGCCACGCCGCAGCAAACTGTGTGGGTCGGGTGAATTGCGTCAGGCTGCGACCTCTTTGGGGCCAAAGCTGCGACGTGTTTGGGGCCAAAATTGCTTGATACCCTGCGCTTTTTCATGCATACTTAGAGGGTTGTCTGTGCCTTCCGCGCAGACCGCAGTCGAGACCACGCCCATGCGGCACATTGCATGTCCCTCTGGCGCCAGCTGGATCAGGGAACCGGGGTGGGAGACGAAGGGATTTTAGAAGAGATATGGCACGTAAGTTATCTAAGAATATTGCGAAGGCGCGCGCGCTTGTCGAGCAGCGTCCGTACGCTATCGGCGAGGCGATCCCTCTGCTCCAGAAGGCCAA
>DATNGO010000129.1:0-41984 GCA_035605855.1 Acidobacteriaceae bacterium
ACGGAAGAGCGTACGACGGAGAGAATCTCGGTTCAGCCGAAAAAGCTTTCGACAGAGCTGACCGAGGATCCTCGCCGTTTGGAGGGCCTTCCGGTCCAACGTGTGCCAGAGCCCTTGCCGGAGCCTCCGCGCATATTCCGTGCCGAAACACCCCAAGGGGAACGCTCGCGCGTGAATCGCGAAGAGTCTCGTAAGGAGCTCCAGCAACCGTTGCCCGAACTCGCGTCGCCGTCCCAACGGCCAATTGTGCAGCCCGTTGTTCAACGCGCGGCGCAATCGGAGCATCGATCCGTGCAATCGGCTCCAGAGCCCGGCAATTCCGACTTGAATGAACATCCCTCTGTGCAGGTAACCATCGGCCGCCTCATCGTCGAAGCTGTCGCACCCGCGCCCACCGCTGCTCCTCGGCCGTCTCCGCGCATTCCGGCCCCGCGTCTCTCTCTCGACGATTATCTGCGCCAGAGGCGGAGTCAGGCATGAGCAATGCGTTGGCCATCGCGTCTGTCTCGTTCGTCCTCGTTGACCTGCTCAACAATGGGCTGATTGATCGCGACATTTCATCTTCGGTCGGCGACGTCATCGTCACGGCCCTGCCTCCCGACAAGGTGGATGCGCTGCAGCAGGACGGCAAAAGCCAGCTTAATCTCTTTCTCTACAACATCACTCAAAATCAGGCGTGGCGGAACATGGGCTATCCTTCGCGTGACGCGACTGGCGATCGCATCGATAACCCTCCTCTGGCACTTGATCTGCACTATCTGCTCACGGCGTATGGCGCAGAGCAGTTCCATGCGGAGATCCTTCTTGGTTACGGCATGCAGTTGTTTCATGAGACGCCGTTCCTGGCCCGCGAAGCGATTCAGAAGTCTCTTTCAGCGCCAACGCAGGTTCTGGACGCCAGCGCATCCGTTCCCAGCAGCATGCTGAGTCTGTTCACCTCTGGCCTGGCGAATCAAGTGGAGATGATCAAGATCTGGCCGCAGA
The DNA here is from genome assembly GCA_035605855.1 of Acidobacteriaceae bacterium. Taxonomy (GTDB): domain Bacteria; phylum Acidobacteriota; class Terriglobia; order Terriglobales; family Acidobacteriaceae; genus Granulicella. The sequence continues at coordinate 985 of DATNGO010000129.1, forward strand.
CGCTGACCACCGAGGAGATCTCACGGCTGTGGACTGCCTTCCAGGCGAAGTACCGTTCAACCGCTGCCTATCAGGCTTCTGTGGTGCTCATCCAGAGCGACGCGCCCGCGAAAAAGGCTCCGCCGGTGCTGCGCCCCAACATCAAGGTCAACACTTTCATCGAGCCGGTCATCTCCAGCGTGCTCGGCCTCAGCAACACCAGTCCTCCCGTCGAGGCAAGCCAACCTATCCTGCCGGGTTACAGCCTTGTGCTTCTCGGCGCCCAGATGCAAGGCAACGATGGCACGGTCATCATGATCGGCGGCGAGGCGGTCTATCCATCTTCAGCCGACATCTCTCCCACTCGCATTGTTGTGCAGCTTCCGCCGGATCTTCTCGCCGGCACACAGACAGTGCAGGTTGTGCAGCCTGCTCAACTCGGCAGCCCGCCCAACGATCACAACGGCGTTTCTTCCCAGCCGGCCACCTTTATATTGCATCCGATAATTCAACAGATCACAGTGACCACGGGCATATCCAACGTCACCGGTGCGCTCGTCAGTCTCATTATGCTCACCGTGGAGCCACCAGTGGCCTCCACGCAGGATGTGCTGCTTGTGCTGAATCAGGTGCCGCAGTCTGGTGGCTCGCCCGGCAGTCCTCCCGCGTCTCCGCTCGCGTACAGCTTTGCGGCAGAGCCGCCGTATTCGCTGCTAAGTTCTCCGGCAACCGATCCGCCGCCGTCGCCCACGGTATCCGTTCCGTACAAAGGCGTCGCGCCCGGAACGTATCTCGTGCGTCTGCAGGTGGATGGCGCGCAGAGTTTGCTGACGACTGACAGCAATGGTGTCTTCAACGGCCCACAGGTGACCTTGTGAATAGTGATACACACGTCGGCGATATCGAGGCAGGCTCCGTTGAGATGCAGATTCGCACCTTGCTTGAACGGACGCTGAGGCTGATCGAGGCGCGGCAACAGCCAGCCCCGTCTGCATCCGGCGCGCCGGTCACGGAACCGCAGAACTTGCGCGTTGCGCGGATATTCGGTCTGAGTTCTTTCGAGACGAGCATTCTTCTCCTCTGTCTCGCTGCTGAACTCTATCCTGAGACCGCAGAGTTGTGTGCGGCCGCACACGGCGACTGTCATCTGAGCTTTCCTACTCTTCAGCTTGCGCTGCGCGTCCTGGATGAATCTGATTGGAACGCTGTGCTGCCTCAGGCTCCGTTGCGCCGCTGGAACCTCATCGAAATCGGCGCAGGGAACGCCTTTCTAACTTCGCCTCTCAGTCTGGTCGAACCGGTGCTCCATTTCCTCATGGGTGCCTCTGCACTCGATGCGTGTCTGCGGCCGATGCTGGAGCACGTTGCTCCTCCCCAAGTTCTGCCTTCCTGTTATCGTGCACAGGCGGAGAGGCTTGTCGCAATCCTCACCGACTCCAGAGAGCAGTCTGTCGTTGCACATCTCAGCGGTAAGGCAAAGAGTGGTAAGCATGCTGTTGCTGCCGTTGCTGCCGCGACCATTGGGATGCAGCTGCAGTTGGTCAGGGCCCCACAGTTGCCGCTGAGCCTGAAGGATCGCGACCTTGTGCAACGGATGCTGGAGCGCGATGCGGCGATGTCAGGTTTCGCACTCCTTATTGACTTCGATGATGCCACTCCCGCAGAGGCCGCTGGTGCAGCGCAACTCGGCGATACGTTTGCGGGCGTCGTTCTGGTTTGTGGTGATGGTGTGCCTGCCCTGGGCCACAGCCGAGTTGAGCAGGTTGTTGTCGATCTGCCGGATTCCGCCAGCCGGCAGGCGCTTTGGAGCTTCGCACTTGGCGACGCAGCCGCGTGCTGCAACGGGCACGTCGAACGCGTCGCCACGCAGTTCTCGTTGGACTACGAGGATATTCTTCGCAGCGGTGCGGCAGTGCGTCACAAAGTTGAGACTGGTGAAGTTGCGGAGGCCAGCGCTGGAGAGCATTTGCTTGTGTCGTGCCAGGCTCGCACCCGCAGCGAACTCGATTTGCTCGCCCAGCGCATCCCGACACACGCGGGTTGGCGGGATCTCGTGCTTCCCAATCCAGCGCTCGACACACTACGCGCCATCACCGGTCAGGTGCGGCAGCAGGGAAAGGTTCTTGAACGTTGGGGATTTGCAAGCCAAACTTCACGAGGCCTCGGTATTTCCGCCCTTTTCCATGGGCCGAGTGGAACCGGCAAGACTCTTGCGGCGGAGGTCCTCGCACACGATCTGGGTCTCGATCTTTGGCGCATCGATCTCAGTCAGATGGTCAGTAAGTACATCGGTGAGACCGAGAAGAATCTGCGTGCGATCTTCGACGCGGCGGAAAATACCGGCTCGATTCTCCTCTTCGATGAAGCCGACGCGCTCTTCGGGAGACGCAGTGAAGTCCGCGATAGTCATGATCGCTACGCGAACATTGAGGTCAGCTATCTGCTGCAGCGCATCGAGTCGTATCGCGGCCTTGCAATCCTCACAAGCAATCTTCGCGTCAATCTCGATTCCGCGTTTCTGCGCCGGATCACGTTCCTGGTTGCCTTCCCATTTCCCGATCAGACCATGCGCGGCTGCATCTGGGAGCGGATGTTTCCTTCCGCAATGCCCTCGGAAGGCCTCGATTACGGAAAGCTGGCTCGTCTTAATCTTGCCGGCGGAAATATCCGGAACATCGCACTCAATGCCGCATATATTGCAGCCGATCTCGACCAGCCTGTCCGGATGGAGCACCTGCTTACGGCGGCACGACGCGAGTGCGCCAAGATCGATCGCACACCGACCGCGGCCGAGACAGGGGGCTGGGTATGAATCGACGCGAGCGCAGGGTGCAGTGGCAGGCATCGAACCGCATCACCTCGGGGGCAGCCGTGTCGTCGATCGCCTGCACTCCTGCACTCGCATGTCCGGTCATCAGCATGCGGATCGGCGAGCTCATACTGCGCGGATTTGAGAAGCGTCACGCGTCGCGTATCGCCGCAGCGTTTGAGCGCAGTCTCGACAACCATCTACGAACTGGTGTTCCGCCGGCTCCTCTCGCGCACGGTATGCAGAGCCCATCGCTACGCCTCGCGCCGCTAACGCTGACACGTCCAAGCGATCCGGTAGCGATAGGCGAACAGCTTGCCGGCTCTGTGTTCGCATTCAAGTTGGATGGGCGGCGGGGAGGGTTGTGGTGAGCAGCGCCGCCCATGGTCTCGCGGTCCCAGAGAAGGTGCCCAGGAGCGCAGCCCCTGCAGTGAGCCCTGCTCGTAGTCTGCGAGTTCAACGCAAGTGCTCCTGCGGTGGTGACTGCGAGAGTTGCAAGAAGAAGGAACCGCAGCCGATGCTGCAGCGCAAGGCCATTGCAGGCGGGCCTCCCACCCACGCCGCTCCTCTCCGCCCGCCGACTCCGGTTGCCGCTCACGTGCCTGCTGCGCCCGCGCACGTTCCGCCTGCCACTCCTGCGCTGGTTAAGGCGGCGCCGAAACCGACCGCCGCTGACTCACAACACATTCCACCTCCGCCTGCCCCTGCTGTTAAACCTCCGAGTCCGAAAGCGGCCGAGCCGAAGGGATCCGATCGCGCTGCTGCTTCGAAAGAGAAGCCCAAATCTGCGGCGCCAGCTATCACGGAGAAAAAGAAGGCCGGCCAAGGTGAGTCAGACCTGCCGCCTGTCGTACGCCGTGTTCTCGATACACCGGGCGAGCCACTCGAACTCGGCACTCGCACGAGCATGGAGACGCGCTTTGGTCGCAGCTTCCGCGAGGTGCGCATCCACACCGATGCCCTCGCTGCGGAATCCGCACGTGAGGTCTATGCCCACGCTTACACCGTCGGCGAACATATCGTCTTCGACTCCGGTCGGTATCAACCGCACACCACGGAAGGTCAGCATCTGCTGGCGCACGAGCTCGCCCACACCATTCAGCAGCATGGCCTGCAAAAGTCCGGTGGTCCGATCGCCAGCGATAAGTCCGGCGACTATCAGCATCTCGAGAGAGAAGCCGATGCGGCGGCGCAGTCGGTGATGACCCGGCAAACGTTGGCTGGGGCACCTCTGTCACCCTCGCGCAGCCAGCAATTGCGCGTCTCCCGCGACGACCGCACGCAACCTCGCAACCCCGGGAGAGACGCCGCAGCAAATAAAGAGGAGGCAGACAACTGGACCCCGGTGAAGGCGAAATCGCCACTCGGGCTCGCTGGGGTTGCGGAGGTCTCGCGCCTCAAATCTGATCCAGATCTTGTGGCCGTTCAGATGAGCGAGGGCTTTGAAGTCCCGGTTGAGAAGGGCCCGCAGGCCGTTCCACTCTGGGATGCCCAGGCCAAGGCCGGTGCACTTCAAGCCATCATGGCGCCAGGCAGCACCGAGATCAAAACCAGTGCTGCCTTAAAGCAGGATCGTCCACCGACGGATGATCTGCGCGACCTGTGGCTGCTGAAGATGCGATGGAGAAAGGAGAGCGCCAGGAAGCTGTGGAAGGCGGCAGCGAAGAAGGCGAGCTTGAAACCAGAGACCAGTACCTTCCGCCCGAGCGAGGCAGGTGGTCAGGCCTGCGACGTCGATCACATCCTCGAACTGCAGTTTGGTGGCAATAACGTGCCCGAGAACGTGCAGATGCTCGACAGTTCGCCCAATCGTTCCAGCGGTGCACAGATTGGTCAGTTTCTCCGGAAGAGAGCATTTGCCGTCAGGAAGGCGTTGCAGCAGGAAGATCCAACAAGTACCAAAGACAAGGCGAAGACGTCAGCAATCCGTCTGCAGTTCAGTTCTGCCAGGCCGGGAAAAGGCACGCTGGCCTGCAAGTGCTGCGCTTTGGAGAAAGCGGGCAAGGGCCTTGAGCTTGAAGATGAGCAGAAGGGGGGCACGACTGGCGGGATTCGATATCCCATGCAGTCAGGAGCCTTCACAACCTGTGTGGTTGCCACGGAGGATGACGAAGTAGATCTGGTCGACTCTTCAGTCCCGGAGAATAAAGCGGCTTCAACTCTGGTGCCGGGACTGCTTCTCGATACGTGGGCCCTGCCTAAGAAGAAGTCCGGAATGAAGACGTGCCACGAGGACGCAACGGCAGAGAATGAGGCTCCGGAGGAAGATGCGGCACCGGCAGGGAAGAAGTCTGCCGGTAAAGGAAAGACCGCAAAGAAGGGGCCAAGCCAGGCGGGCGGTAAGGTCACCGCCGAGATCGACCGCAACTCTCGCATCCTGAAAAAACTGAAGGTCAAGCCGAATCAAACCGTCGAGCTGCTGCGCGACGTCGACGGACGCCTCGCTGCCCCGGTCAAAGAGCCGCGCATCGGTTTTGTCATCGACTATCTCAGCGAAGGCTACTTCACTCGTCTTGATCTCGACGATCAAGGGAACCTGAGTGGCGTTGGCAAGATCATCCCGTCAGCGAGCTTTCTGCCTAAACCGATCGACGTGGAATTCGACAAAGACCGTTTCGTGATGACTACACAGGTGAAGAAGCCCACGCTGCCCATACCCGGCGTCGAGATCACCGAGTGCGGCATCGGGCTGCAGATCGCGCCGGAGTTCAAACCTGAGGGCAAGGTTGGCTTCCGCGTCGCTCCCGGTGGAAAGCAGGTGCTACGCGGTGAGCTCACTGTCTCTGCTGACGAGAACGGCATCGTCGTTAACGGAGACGTCTTTGCGTCGATTCCAGGTGTGGATGAAGCCAAAGGCAACCTGGTGCTCAAGAACAAGGAATGGTCGGGTGGAATCGACATCAAGGCGGGCGACTTCGGCGGGAAGCTGAAATACATCAAGAGTGGCGAAGTTTCAATTCGTTTCTCGGAAAAGGAGAAGATGTCGGCCTCCGGCACGGTGGAGCTTGCGGTTCCCGGTGTCACCGATCCGGTCATTGCAAAGGTCTTCTACCACCACAGCGACGGCTGGTCGTATCGTGCCAAAGCAAAGTTCAACCCGCCGCGCATCAAGCCCGTTGAGATCGAACTCGAATACGCAAACGGTCACCTCTCTGGCGAAGGAACCACGGGCTTCGAGTTCCACAAACTGAGTGGGACCATCCACGTTCGCTACCGCGACGAGTTGTTCTCGGGGGATGGCACTCTTGGAGTCAAAACCGATCGAGCGGAAGGGACGCTCAAGGTCGAGATGCATCACCGCCACAACGGCGACCTGTACTTTACCGGAGAAGGGACAGTCTCCTTCAAGGTTACCGACAACATGGTGGCCTCTGCCGGTATAAAGATCGACGAACAGGAGAAGGTCCAGTTCACCGGCGAACTGGCTTTCCCGAAGCCCATCGAGCTATGGAAAGGCTTCAGCGGCAACTACGAGTTCTTCAGTGTCAGCCTCAAGATCCCGATCCCCGGTGCGAGCATTGGCCCAATTGGTCTTGAAGCAGTCATCACAGGAGCGCTCTCCGCCGGTTACGAAGTCGGCCCCGTGGAGTTACGCGATACCAGGGCCACAGCGACCTTCCAACCGCTTGAACCCGATCCAAGCCTGCAGATGCAGTTCAAGAGCACGCTGCACATGCACGCGGCGGTGCACGTTACAGGCAGCATCAGCGGCGACATTGCCCTCGATCTGAAGCTTGCCTCTGTTTCCGGCGGTCTCAAGCTTTCTGCGACTGCGCTGCTCGCGGGGAATATGGATCTCCCGGTGACTGCCACATACAAGGACGGAAAAATCGAAGCCGACGTTGGCTTCCAGGTCGCGCTCGCTCTCGCCATCATTCTTGCTCTCTCAGCCCATGTCAGAGCGGAAGCAGGGGTGGGTCCGTTCACGGTCAGCACCGGCAAAGAGTGGACTCTCGCCACATACACCTACGACCCGGGACTGAGCTTTGGCATGAAGCTCAAGAAGCCCATTCACTACGCCACCGGCGGCGATCTGCAACTGCCGTCGGTCGACGACATCGACTGGACTAAGCCGCAGATCAGCGCAGAAGACGCGATTTCGCATGCGTTTGGTCAAGGCTCAGGAAAAGAACATGAAGATTAGCCGATCCAATCCGATTCTGCCGTGCTCGTCCGTACGGCCAATCTGCACCCTCGGGAGATGCGCATGAGTTCCATCCCTGGCATTGGCTTTCCGGGCTCGCCAAATGTTAAGCGTGCGGGCATCGTCGTGGCAGATCCGACGACACTCGCAATCCAGCGCGTCATCGCACTGCAGTACAACCCCGACTCGCTAAGCAGATCGCTGCAGATTCGCGCCACGACCACCGAGGCCGGGGATCGTCTGGATGCGCTGCGTCTCACCGGACCGCCAGTTGAGACGATCAAGCTTGATGCTGAACTGGACCTCACTGATCAACTCGAGTTTCCAAACCAGAATTCCAACGCGGTGCAGTACGGTCTTTATCCGCAGCTCGCCGCGCTGGAGACACTTATTTATCCGTCGAGCACACAGATTCAAAGCGACAACACACTCGCTGCGGGCGGGGTTATCGAAGTCGCGCCGATGGAAGCACCGCTGACACTGTTCGTTTGGAGCGCCAATCGCATTCTGCCCGTCCGCATCACAGAGTTCAGCGTGACGGAAGAGGCGTTCGACACCAGCCTCAATCCCATACGCGCCAAAGTTAGCCTCGGCATGCGTGTGCTCAGCGTCAGCGACCTCGACTTCGATCAAAAGGGCAACAGCATTTATCTCGCCTACCAGCAGCGCAAAGAGACGCTGGCGGGCAAAGCAGGGCCGGTCGGGTTGGCGGCCCTCGGCATCACCAGCATTGCGTGAGGACCTATGTTCGCATCGACCAGTCGTTATGCAGCTCTACCGACATCCAGCTACATCACTCCGGACAGCCGGCAGATCGCCTATGTAACTCGGCGGTTCCTGCCGCAGCTGAACAGCTTCACACTGCTGCTGCTCCACACCGTCACCGACAGCGATCGCCTCGACAACATCACTGCGCAGTATCTCGATGATCCGCAGCAGTTCTGGCGTATCTGCGATGCGAACGACCAGATGTCTCCGTTCGATCTTGCTGCTACGCCGGGAGAAACCATCGACATTACGCTGCCCCAGGGACTTCCAGGATCTCCCAATGCTTAAGGGTATCTATCTGTCGCTGTTCATCGGACCGATGATCCCCGTCCCCGCTCCCAAAGAGGTGACGGAGGCGATGATCAGCGCCCAGGTTAATACCGGTGGTCAGCGCTCGGGTTTCCAGATCGTGTTCAGCATGAACAAAAAGTCCACCATCTACAAGACGCTGCTTCCCAGTGGCTATTTCTCAGCCGGCACCACGCGCGTAATCCTCGCTTGCACACTGGGTGGCATTCCCAACGTACTCATTGATGGCGTCGTGACGCGGCACGAAGTCTCGGCAAGCAACGACGCGGGGCAATCCACGCTGACCCTCACGGGCGAAGACCTCACTGTGCTGATGGATGTCATAGAGATTCCCATCATGCGTTACCCGGGCATGCCCATCGTCGCACGGCTCAATCTTTTGCTGGCGAAATACGCGGTCTTTGGCGTAGCTCCTCTGGTTATCCCGCCCATCTTTCCCGATACGCCCATTCCTACCGACCAGATACCTACGCAAACCGGCTCGGACCTTGCCTACATCAAGAAGATGGCCGAGCAGACTGGTTACACCTTCTATCTGGCGCCCGGGCCGGCGCCGGGTACGAGCATCTTTTACTTCGGTCCAGACATTCGCATTCCCATCCCGCAGCCTGCGCTCACCGTCAACATGGATGCGAACTCCAACGTAGAAGGGCTGACCTTCAGTCTCGATGGTCTCGCGAAGAAGGTCGTCATCATGACCATCATGGATCCGATCACCGGCAAGATCCCGATCCCGGTTCCGGTGCCGAACATCAGTCTGCTGCGGCCTCCGTTGGGTGCGGTTCTTACGCCGCCCATGAAGGTCTCCTTCCCGCCTGAAGGTGGCAACCTCAACTCTATTCAGGCGATCGGACTTGCTCTTGCGAAGGCGGGCGACACCGGCGAAGCGATCAGTGGTTCCGGCACGCTCAATGTAATTCGTTACGGCTCCGTACTCCGAGCCAATCAGCTTGTGGGCGTGCGGGGCGCGGGGCGGACGTATGACGGGCTCTATTACGTCCGCACGGTGACGCACAACATCAAGCGGGGTGAATTCAAGCAAAGCTTCACCCTTTCACGCGACGGACTGGTGTCGCTAACCCAAACGGTGCCCGTATGAGTCCTGAGCCGAACAAGTACTACGGAAAATACCGTGGGACGGTGACGAACAACATCGACCCGCTTGGCGTAGGGCGACTCATGTGCGAGGTGCCGGATGTCCTCTCGCTGGCGCCATCCACCTGGGCCGTGCCGTGTGCTCCGCTTGCCGGCCCCACGGGCACGCCCATGGGTGTCTACTTTGTGCCGCCCATTGGTGCCGGCGTCTGGATCGAATTCGAAAAAGGCGATCCCGATTATCCCGTGTGGGTCGGTTGCCGATGGGGATCAATGTCTGATGTTCCACCTCTCGTGTTGCTTGGGCTGCCCATCTCTCCGAGCATCGTCTTTCAGACCGCCGGACAGAATTCCATCGCCATCAGCGATATGCCAGGTCCCACCGGCGGGATCATGCTGAAGAACCAGACAGGCGCGATGATCCTCATCAACGACATCGGGATCACGATCTCCAACGGACAGGGAGCCACGCTGGTTATGACCGGGCCAACCATCACTGTGAACGAAGGTGCGCTCGTCGTCACGTAGGAGGGAATCATGCCGGGATTCATCTTGCATCAAGGCGCGACCGTTCTTTGCGCGCATGCGGGACAGGCCCAGCCCACGGTCGTGAATCCGCGCCTCACACTCTCCGGGATGCCAAGCATACCGCTTACATCACCGCAGGTCGTCGCCGGGTGTGCGCTTCCGCCTCCGCCTGCGGCCAACGGCCCTTGCATCACTGCGCAATACATCGTGGGCTCAGTTCGAGTTACATCCATGGGCCAGCCGCTGGTTCTCTTTGACAGCCAATCCATCTGTGCGCCAACCGGCACGCCTCTGTTGCCGGCCGTCGCCTGCCAGGTTCGCGTCACTGCTATGTGAGAAAGTGATGAACGTCCAATTTCCCTACAGCTTCGACACGCGCGGAAGAACCGCCGACTCCGATCAGGATACGAATCCTCAGAATCGGCACATCCGCGATCTGATCGAACAGGTTCTGTTCACCGCGCCCGGTGAACGTGTGAACCGGCCGGAGTTCGGCTGCGGTCTGCTGCAGGTGGTCTTCGCTCCCAACAGCACCGAGCTTGTTACGGCAACGCAGTATCTCGTCCAAGGGGCTCTGCAGAACATCCTCGGCGACCTCATCTCTCTCAACGACGTCGCAGTTTCAGCCAGTGACAACGAGCTCACAGTACTGGTCCAGTACACCGTACGCAGCACGCAGCAACAGCAGGTCGCGCGGTTCAGCACAGGAGGATCATCGTTATGATCTACAAGTGCTGCGACTCCGCGCGCCGCGCCGTGCTGCTCGCACAGAGTGTGTACAACGGCATCGACTACCTTGAAGTTGCTGATGGTCCGGACGGATGTCAGACCGCGCTATATCTCTACTTTCTGCATCGTCTTATCCCGGGCCAGCTCACCCTCGGCAACATTCTCATCTGCGGTGGCGAACGCATTACCAATATTCAGGTGTCCAGCGTTATTGAAGGCTCGTCGCTTTCGCCTCCGCCAGTTGATACGGAATGTTCGTCAGGTTCACCTCCCGATGGCTCCAATCTGCTCGTCGTCAACGTGACGCAAGCTGGCGACTTTTCCCCCTACAAGTTGCGTCTCGTCGACAGCACAACTGCGCCTGAAGGCTCCATGCAGCCTCCGCCTTACTTCGATCCTGTCTACTCCGAGATCACTTTCTCGTTCAAAGCCGGCTGTCCCTCATGGTTCGACTGCAAACAGGAGACGGCCTGCCCGCCACAGTTCTCCTCAACGCCGAACTTCTCGTATCTCGCCAAGGACTACGCCAGCTTCCGTAGCCTCATGCTCGATCGCATGTCCACCATCCTGCCTGCGTGGACCGAGCGCAACCCAGCCGATCTCGGCATCGTGCTGGTCGAGCTGCTCGCATATGTCGGCGACTATCTCAGCTATCAGCAGGATGCTGTTGCCACAGAGGCCTATCTGGCCACCGCGCGCCGCCGGACCTCTGTGCGACGCCACGTCAAACTGGTCGACTACCCCATGCTTGACGGCCGCAACGCCCGTGCGTGGATTCACTTCGAAGTCAGCGCGGATTTCGTTCTCAACCAGACGACCGTGACTGGTCGGCCGCAGCAAATCCTCACCCAGGGCAGCTTCCCGGGACCGGCAATCCATATTCCATCGGACGCCTACACGCAGGCGTTCAGCGAGAACCCTCAGGTCTTCGAGCTGATGGAAAGCGCCTCGCTCTTCGCCGCGCACAACCAGATGCTTCTATACACGTGGGGTGACCGACAGTGTTGTCTTCCCACGCGCGCAACGCACGCATGGCTCCGCGGCGCTTATCCGAATCTTCAGCCTGGTATGGTTCTCATCTTTCAGGAGGCGAAGGGGCCGCAGACTGGCGCTCCTGAAGATGCTGATCCCGCTCATCGTTGCGCTGTACGTCTTACTTCCGTCACTGTCAGCGAGGATCCGATCGGCAATCTGTTCGCTGAACCATCCGGCACAGCACCGCTATCCGTCACGCGCGTCGAGTGGAGCTCCGCAGACGCACTGCCGTTTGCTGTCTGCATCTCTTCGCAAGTCACCGACGACACTCCGGCTTACTACGACAACGTTACTGTTGTCCTTGGCAACAACATTCTTGCCGACCACGGTCGCACCATCCAGGATGAAACGCTCGCTATGGTGCCCGCACCCAATCCCGTGCTGACTCTTCCCAGACCCTCGGGCTGCGGCAATTGCGCGCCAACGCAAACTGCAGACTCACCCGTCCTTCGATACAGTCCCCAGCTAGGCTCCGGGCCGATCACCTTTGCCGATGCCTACTTAGCTACGGACTCCAGCGGTAATCCAGCTCCCGCGGCGAATGCCGTCAACGCGCGCGTCGTCACCGGCATTCTGCCTGCGATCACGTTGCGCACCGAGTCCAGCCCCGATCTTTGGCTGCCATTGCTCGATCTGCTCCAGAGTCATTCCGACTCGAAGAACTTTGTTGTTGAAACCGAAGACGACGGCACCGCCGTCCTGCGCTTCGGCGATGGCACCTTCGGTGTGCAGGTGATCCCGGGAGACATCTATCACGCTCATTATCGCGTCGGCGATGGAACGCAGGGCAACGTCGGAATCGATTCGCTCTGCCGCATAGCCAGCGATGACGCTATTCTCGCGAGCAACGTGATCGTCTCGATTGCGAACCCGCTACCCGCCACGGGAGGTCTTGATCCTGAGACACTCAATTCAGTTCGATCCAACGCTCCTTACGCATTCAACATCCAAAACCGCGCCGTCACACTCGCGGACTACGGTGCGATGGCAAAACGGGTCGATCCCTCGCTGCAACAGGCGGTCGGCACCTTCCGTTGGACCGGCAGCTGGTACACCGTCTCCGTCTCCGTCGATCCCGGCGACACCGAAACGGTCGATGCCACAACGAAGTCCACCATTGTCGCGGGTCTCGAAAACTATCGCATGGCTGGCCATGACGTCGAGGTGAACAGCCCCATCTACGTCTCGCTCGAGCTCACTCTCGACATATGCCCGCAGCCCGGCTACCTGCCCGCCGATGTCCAGAAGGCTATTCTGCAGTTGCTCGGCACGGGCACACTGCCCAGCGGCGCCGACGCACTCTTCAATCCCGACAACTTCACCTTCGGCCAACCGGTCTATCTCAGCCCCATTGTCGCCGCTGTACAGCAGACGGACGGCGTCGCGTCAGTCACCGTCACCACATTCCAGCGCCAGGGTCAGCCCCGTACCAGCGGCATTGCGTCGGGAGTGATTAATCTTCAGCCCCTGGAAATCGCGCGTCTCGATAACGACCCCAACTATCCCGAACACGGCACCATCACCGTGAACGTCTGCGGAGGTAACTGAGATGGCGACCGGCTGCACCTGCACCAATCTGACATGTTGCGGCTGCTGCGAAGGCATCACGCAGGAAACGCCGCGGAGCCTCCAGAATCGTCCCGGCCTCAGCGCCATTGCGTATCGCGTAGGCACATACACCACCTTCTATGAAACGCTGCTCGCTCGCATTGCGCAGTCGCGCCAGCCCAGTCTGCGCCAGTTGCGTTCACGCGAACCAGACGACTTCACCATCGCTCTCCTCGACGCATTTTCCGTCATGGGGGACGTGCTCACCTTCTATAGCGAACGCATCGCCAACGAGGCCTATCTGGGTACGGCAACCGAGCGCCGCTCAGTCGCGTGGCTTGCCAATCTCGTCGGCTATCGCATGTCACCCGGTGTTGCGGCCGATACATTTCTTGCCTTCAATATCGACCCTTCCGCCGGAGCCTATGCGATGGTGATCAACACTCCGCCGAATCCCATGCTTGCTCAGGCGTTTACTCCAGCGCAGCCCATTGCAACTTCACCGCAATCAGCGCTCGATCAGCTGCCGTCGACCATCATTCCCGTTGGTACGCAGGTGCAAAGCATTCCCGGTCCCGGAGAAACGCCACAGACATTCGAGACTGTCGAACAGATCAGCGCGCGTCCGGAGTGGAACACGATTGCTCCTCGGCTTATCCAGCCGCAGGTTATTGATGGCTCCGCGAACTCCATTCTGCTTTCTGGAAGCGTCACGAATTTAAAGATCGGTGACTGGTTGCTGCTTGTCCCCCCGGGTCAAGATCCTCTAAAGCCTGTCAGCGTCCACGCCGTCACTGTGGCCACCAGCGGCACGACGACTGAAGTAGACCTGGATGGAACCTCGACGCCTCCACCGTGGCCATCCTATGCTCCTGTTTCGTTCGCTGACGGCGTGACTGGTGGAATACCGCAGGCGCCTGAGGCCGCACTGCAGAGCGCTGTCGATCTTCCCAGTGCCGCAGCGCTGCTCGCTGATTCCTCTACATGGTGGGACGCGGGCGATATCCTGGCCGCCGCCACTGCTAATCAATGGCCGCTGGATCAACTCAGCACTCTGATCAACCAGCTTGTTGCGGCCAGAGCGACCGCGCAGGGAAGTGTCTACGCCTTCCGCCAACAGGCAGCTCCCTTCGGATACAACTCGCCGAACTACTATTCGCTCCCCTCATCGCTCCGCTTCGAAAACACTTATCCGGACTCCAGCCCGCCGAATAAAGACAGCCCGGCCGCCTACCCGGTCGCATGGGACGCCAATTCGACCGCGAATACAAAGGAGTTCACTCTGGATGGCTGGGGCAACAACACGCTCTACCTCGACAATGTCTATTCGCAGATCGTGCCGCGCAGTTACATCGTCCTGGCCTCGGAGAACGGATCTCGGGAAATCTTTCAAGTGCAATCCAACGCGACTGTTACTCATCAGGATTTCACGATGTCTGCGAAGGTTACGCAGCTTTCAGTGCAACCTGTCAATTCGGCTTCGCTTGGAAACTTCAAGCTTCGCTCAACAACGATCCTTTGTCAGGCTGAGGCGCTCCCGCTCGCACAGGTTCCCATCACGCAGTCCGACATTGGTGGCGTATCGTCGAACGGCGTGGTCACTCTGGCCGGCGCGTTCCTTGGCCTCGCTGCCGGTCAGCAAATTGTTATTAGCGGTACGACGCTCTCCCCGCAGAAGGGAAACCCACCCGGGCCGCCCGCCGCCGAAGTTCACACTCTCACCGATGTGCAGGTGAACGGCGGCTTCACCATCCTCACGCTCGATTCCGCGCCCGCAAATCGCTACCTTCGTGCGACCGTCAGCATCAACGCTAATGTCGCGTCCGCCACTCACGGCCAGACGGTCTCTGAGACGCTTGGCAGCGGCGACGGCACGCAGCAGTTTCAGAGCTTCATTCTGCACCAGTCGCCGCTGACCTACATCCAGGCCGAAACCATCACCGGCAGCACCAGCACCCTCAAGGTTTACGTCGATGGCGTGCAGTGGAACGAAGTTCCTTACTTCTACGGCCATGGCGCCACCGAGCACATCTTCGTCACCTCACAAGACGACGCCGCCGTGACCACGGTCACTTTCGGCGACGGCGTTACCGGTTCGCGTTTACCCACCGGAACCGCCAACATCGCCGCGTCCTACCGCTTCGGCATTGGAACGACAGGCCTCGTCAACGCCGGCCAGCTTTCGCAGTTGATGTCGCGCCCACTCGGGGTGCGCAGCGTCAGCAATCCACTCCCCTCCAACGGCGCTGCCGATCCTCAGGATCTCGACAGTGGTCGCAGTGCCGCAACTCTTGCCATCATGACCCTGGGCCGCGTTGTCTCGCTCGAGGACTACCAGGACTTCGCACTCGCCTTTACCGGCATCGGCAAGGCCCTGGCCACATGGACCTGGGATGGCCAGCAGCGCGTCGTCGTCTTAACCGTTGCAGGCGCGGACGGCCCCATCGCGCAGACAGACTCGATTCTCAACACGCTGCAGCGATCCATCGCCACATGGTCTGAGCCCCGCGTCGCAGTCTTCCTGCTTGCATATACACCCATCTACTTCAACCTCGACGCAGTCGTTCAGATATCGCAGTCGTATCAGCTCGGGCTCATTCAACCGGCCATTGAGGCCGCGCTGCGACAGACCTTCTCGTTTCAGGCCCGCAGCTTCGGCCAACCGGTCTACCAGAGCGAAGTCATCGCCGCTATCCAGGACGTCCCCGGTGTCGTCGACGTTGTGCTCTCCATTTACAGCACCAGTGATCCATCGCAGACTCCTCAGCCGCAGCTCGCCGCCACCGTTCCGCAATCGGGTAGCCGCAGCCAGATCGTTCCTGCACAACTCCTCACCCTCGATCCAGGTCCACTGGGACTCACAGTGGTTACGGTGACGCCATGAGTCTTGACCTCACCCAGGTGTACAACCTTCTCCCCGCGGTCTACCGCATCCGCGACGCGCAACTCGCGCTGCAATCCGGTACCGGCCTCGATCCCTCGGAGTTCACCACGCTGCAGCAACTGCTCGCGAGCTCGCAGCCGCTCACTCCGCTGCAGCAGCAGATACTCGCTGCTCTGCAGGCAAAGCAGCAGCGCGGCCCGCTGCAATCACTCATCGAAATCCTCGCGGAGCAGAGCGAGGTTCTGCAGGACAGCCTCGTCCAGTCCTACGACGATCTCTTCATCGAAACCTGCGCCGACTGGGTCGTGCCTTACATCGGTGCGCTCGTCGGAATCAAAGGGCTGGTCAATGTCCCTTCCGCCGGTTACACGGTGCGCGCAGCTGTCGCCGATGCGATTCAGAATCGCCGTGCAAAAGGCACGGTTCCCGCACTCGAAGCTATCGCCCGCGAGGTCACCGACTGGGACGCCAACGTGGTCGAGTTCTTCCAGGTGCTCGCGACGACCCAATTCATGAATCACATTCGTGCCGGGAATCTCTCTGTCGCCAACATCCGCAGCGCCGATCACACTCTCCTGAACACACCGTTCGACAGCTACGCCCGCAGCGCAGAGGTGCGCAATATTGAGCTGCGGCTCGGCAAATACAACATCCCCAACATTGGCATCTTTCTCTGGCGCCTGCAGCAGCAGAAGATGGAAGCTTCTCCTGCCTTTGTCGTCGACGGTCTCCGTTTCTGCTTCGACACGCTCGGCAAATCCGTTCCTCTCTTCACCTTCTCTCAGCCCGAAGGCCCCGAGCCGGTGCGCGCCACGCAGTACAACGTCGCAATGCCCATCGGCCGCTGGATGCTCGACGACGATCTCAGGTCGCCGGCACCCCGCTACTATGGCAACCTTCCCTATGCGAGCATCGCTCTCTCCTGGCAAGGTGGTCCGCCGGCAACCACAAAGGTCTGCGCCTGCAACCTCAGTGATGTTGTCGACGCCTCTGGTGATGTCATTGGCTGGGCGCATCAACCCGAAAAAATCATTGGTATCGATCCGCAACTCGGCCGCATCGTCTTTCCGTCCGGGTCTCCCGCACCAACCAACGTCACAACGACCTGGTGCTACGGCTTCAGCTCTGAGATCGGCGGCGGTTCCTATGCCCGGACCTTCATCTCTGCAGCGAACGTCAGGGTACCCACCGATGCCCCCACTATCACAGACGCTCTGGCGCTTGCGCTCCCGATACTCTCATCATCGCAGCCATCCGTCGTCATTGAGATCGCCGATAACCGCTACTACGTCGAGACACCCTCCTTCGCCATCCCCGACAATTGCTCGGTACAGATTCGCGCAGCAGACGGCAATCGTCCCACTGTGATTCTTTCCGGTGACTGGGTCCTCACGGCGGCCGATGAAACGACCATCAGTTTCAATGGACTCCTGATCGCCGGAAGCAGCATCTCTGTCCGGCAGAACACAACGGCGGACACCGTCACCCTGCAGATCTCGCACTGCACGCTGAATCCCGCCGCCACGCCTGCCATTGGTGTCGCACCGGCACAGCCGCCGCTACCCAGCCTCTGGATCGAACCCGGCGATATCGCCGTGAAGGTCGATCACTCGCTCCTGGGCACAATCCGTGTCGGCACCGGCAGTACCGTCTCGCTTACTACGTGCATCGTCGATGCGCTCTCACCCTCTGAGGTCGCCTACGCCTGTTATCTCGACGCAATGTCCGCGGGCTCGCCGCTCACCATCGTCAACAGCACCATCATCGGCAAGGTCCATACGGAGCAGATGACGCTCGCCACCGACTCCATCTTCTATGCCGAACTCGCTCCACTCGATCTGTGGACCGCACCCATCATCGCCGATCAGTTGCAACAAGGTTGTGTTCGCTTCTGTTACGTTCCACCCGGCTCGCGCGTGCCGCGCCTCTTTCACAGCTACCCCGTCTCGGGCCAGATCTCCACGCCGGACTTCACCTCGCTCCGCTTCGGCGACCCCGGCTACTGCCAACTCACAGACCGCAGCGGCCTCATTCTCACCGGCGCGGACGATCAATCGGAGATTGGCGTCTTTCACGACATCTACGCGCCGCAGCGCCTTTCCAATCTCAACGTAATGCTTACCGACTATCTCCGCTTCGGCTTGGAAGCGGGCGTTTTCTTCGCTACCTAAGGCAGCGATGGCAGGGAGGAGTGCCATGGCAGGTGACTTCAGCCGTTCGACCTTAAACCCCGTGAAGCACTACACCGGCGTGCTCATGCAGCAGGGCCGCGTACTCGTCGATGCCGACTGGAACGAGCAACTTGCCCTTCAGCTCCATCGCACGTGGGTGGAAACACGCGATGTCATCGGCCGCTGCGGCACTCCGAAATCTGGCGACGGCTTCGCCATCTCCTCCATCGACAATGGCGCCGATCTCCTCATCCATCCCGGCCACTTCTATGTCAACGGTCTGCTCTGCGAGCTTGACCCGCAGAAGATGCCCGCGTGGCTGGCTCCGATTTCCAGTCCGCCCTCCACGCACAGCGTCACTTACCGCATGACGAGTGGAGAGTCGCTCGCCAACGTGAGAGACCGGCTGCAGCGCACGCAGGCGCAGAACTCCCGCATGAAGATTTTCTTCAACGACGGCCAGCTCTATATCCCCTCGCTCACCATCGATAACCGCGACCTCGCAATCGGCGACCGGGTCCAGGTCACCGGCTCCCAAGGCGCCTCGGTCATTGCGCAAGTCACAGCTATTGGCGAGGCCACAACTCCCGGCGATCCCAACACGATCGTTCCCAGCTGGTATCCCGTCACCGTCAACAAATCTCTCTCCTCGCTCGTCAATTCCGGGCATCTCTTCCTCCGTCGCGTCGTCACCTTCACCACACAACCATTCCTTTCCAACCAGTGGGATGAGTCGGTCGAAATCTCACCACTCAGCGGACCCTCCGCCGAAACACTGTCGCTTCCCGACGGCGACTACATCGTCGTCCTCGAAGCCTGGCAGCGCGAGATCAACGCGCTCGAAGATCCCCATATTCGCGAAGTCGCTCTCGGCGGTCCCGACACCTGCGAGCGCCTGCAGACTGTGTGGCAGGTCCACATCCTTCCATGGTCCGGAGAGTCAAGCCCTCCCGGATCGCCTCTCGATTCGCCACTGCCGTCGCCGCCATCGCCACTTGACTGCTGCAGCGACTTTCCTGCCTACGACGACTACCGTGCATCCACTGGCACTACGGGCCTCATGAGCGCGCAGGCCCCTCCGCCCGGCAACAACGTTCCGCCTTGCCAACTTCCCCCTTCGGCCGGATATCTCGGTCTCGCCAATCAGCTCTATCGAGTCGAAATATTCCGCTCCGGCCGTTACAACGAGGACGCCACTTTCGTATGGTCGCGCGACAACTCCATGGTCGAGACTCCCATCGTCTGTCTCGACTCCAGTGGGAACGTCTACGTCAGCAGCCTGGGTAACGACGATCTGCACAGCTTTGCACTCAACGACTGGGTCGAGATCATCGACGATGATGCCGCGCTCGAGGGCAAGCCGCGCTTCCTCGCGCAGATCTCCCAGGCACCCGGTGCCGCAGCGCAGCCTCCTTGCGCTTCTGCGGGCACGCAAGCCTACAGCCTCACCCTTGTTCCCACGCCTGCCGGCTTTGAAAACCGCACCAACCTCCGGCTTCGCCGCTGGGACATGCCGTCGGGAGTCGTCGCGCTTGATGCCTCACTCAACCCCATCGGCATCCCCATCGTTAGCGGCTGGATCCAGCTCGAAAACAACATCCAGGTCAATTTCAGCGACGGCCACTACGCGACCCGCAGTTACTGGCAGATTCCCGCACGCACTGCCACTGGTGATATTGAGTGGCCGCCCTTCGCCGTTCCCAACACAAACCCCATTCCGCAACCGCCGCTGGGTCCCGATCATTCCTTCTGCCGCCTCGCCTTGCTCACTGTCACCGGCGGCAAGATCAACATCGACGATTGCCGCTGCACCTTCCCCAGCCTCACCTCCATCTGCGCGGACGACATCTGTTGCGAGACCGCCGGCTGCGAACTCCTCCCTGTCTCCACCGTTCAGGATGCACTAGACGAGCTTGACGCAAAGCGTCGCTTGCACAATCGCACCCTGCATGGGGCCGGCGTCGTCTGCGGTCTCGCGGTTACCTGTCCGGGTGGCAACCTCGCTGGAACCAACGTTAACGTTGCCGATGGCTACGCAATTGACTGCGAAGGTTACGATCTCATCCTGAATCAAACGTCCAGTGTCGATCTCTCCACCCTCATCGACCTCTCGCCTCAGCAAAGCGCAATCCCTGACGGCGAATACGAACTCATCATCGAGCGCGTTCTCCCGAACCTCCACCTCAGCCCGCTGCACTCACCGCTCTCTGAGCCATCGAAGGATCCCTGCTGTTCGAAAACATCTGCCGCCATCAACTCCGCGAATCAGTGTGTCAACTTCCGCGTCATTCCATGCGCAACCGAGCGGATCTCCAAGGAGTACCTGGACGGCACACTGCTCATGGACTTCTACACCCGTTGCCTCAAGCCGCTCGTCGACGATGTCAAAACCGAATACGCAAACAAATATCTGAGCGCCGACAACCAGGTTTCCGAGGGACAAGCGCTTCTCTCCGCGCTTACGAACCTGGTGATTCAATACGCGCAACCGACGCTTGCGCGCGATGTCTATATTTCTGCCGTAGAGGCCAAGCTTCTTGAGAACTTCTACAGCTTCATCATCAGGCACATAAAGGACTCCACCGACTGCTCGCTTCTTGCTGGCCTGCGGAAGTTCCCCAGGTATCCGCTCGATGCGCCCATTCGCACCATCTTCGGCAAAGGCTACAAGACTCGGCTTCGCATCAACCCAAACGGCAAATTCGCAGTCGCATGCGGCAACGGTCCCGACCTTCACATTTACGATCTCAGTACCGGCCTCCTCGTCGCCGACATTACACCGCCGATCCCGGGAACGCCCGCCGCCTGGACCTTGCAGGACGTTGCCTTCACCACTGACGGCGCGCAAATTTACATCATCGCCACTGGCGTCAACACGCAGACCAACGCCAACGATTCCTTCTTCGCTGTCGGCCGCTTCTCGGGCAAGACAATCACTTGGACGAAGCAGGGAAGCGCTGGTGCACAAGCCTATCGCACTCTCGCCGTCGTCTCGCCGCAGCCCTCGACCGTCTTCGCCACAGCGCAGGGAACCGGAATCTACTTCATCGAGTTCGCCAACGCCATTACCGCCACGCAGATGGCCCAATTCAACGCCATTGGTCATCTAGTCGCCAACGGCGAACTGCTGTATGCCACCGCGATCAGTGGCAACATCTATGAGGTCCAGCGCTATGCTGCGCGTGCCGCTGGTGGTCTTCAACCCAATATGGTTCTGCAGCCGAAAGGGCTGACGATCGATCAGACCGACGACCTCGCCGTGGGAAGGTTTAATGAGGCGACTGGTGCATCCATCGGGGCCGCCGTCTTCGTAAGCGGATCCTCTGCTGCATCAGCCAACAAGCAAGTGGCTCTCTTCAACAACAAGCGGCAGATCGGCGCAGTGGATCTCGGCATCAACACCACGATCCGCATGGCTCTTCGACCCTCAGCCGAGGCACTCATCGTCAGCTTCGAATCTACGTCCCAGCTGTCTACCGTCGTGTGGGGAGGCAACGGGCTCGCGCTTGCCAGGTATGCACCCGTCGAGTTACACCCCACCTCCATCACCTTTGGCAATGCGAACCACACAAACCTCTACACGTTCAACAGCACAGCGAACACCATCTCCACCGTCCCCTCCTCCATGCCGCCTTTTGCTGCGTATGCCGCTCTCGAAAAGTACCGGCTTGATGCCCTCAACGCCTTCATCGATCTCGCGGGAGCTTTGCTCCAAAGCCTTAAGGACTGCTTCTGCCGTCTGCTCCTTCCCAACTGCGCCACTTGCAGCGAAGACGCTCCGGAAGGGAATGGAGTTCCGCTTGCCTGCATCACGATTCAGAATGGCATCGTCGATAGAATCTGCAACCTCGAGAAGCGCAGAATCGTAAAGTCGTTCCCGACCGTCGGCTACTGGCTCTCTCTCATTCCCGTCATTCCTCTGGTGAAGGCGCTCGTCCAGCAACTTTGCTGTTCCGCGCTGTCTAATGCCTTCACAAAGCTCTCCGTGCCCGAGGCCGCAAAGGAGAGCCCGGTGAACGCAGCCAACCGAATTAATCTTTCCAGTCTCAACAACCTCAGCGGCGACAATCTCCGTTACGCACTCTCACAGGCCGGCAAGATCAACATGTCCTCGTTGCCCTCTGCGCTGCTCAAAAAATCCGCACCGCTTGGTAAGTTATCGCTCGACTCGGTCTTCAGTAACTTCAGCAAGCCATCGTCCTCCGCACCTTCGTCCCCAATTGCGGCGATCAACGGAATGACCCTCGATCAGGCGAAGGCAGCGCTACAGTCTGCCAACGTGCAGGTGGCCGCTACCGAAACCTACAATCCCACAACTCTTGCGCAGAATCTTGGAAGCTACGTCATGGCGCCGTCTTCCCTTCCTGTGGGTTCGTCGGTCACGCTCATGGTCGACTCCAATAATGTCGTGCGCTACTACCTGCCTACCGCTCTCGCGGTCCAGCAACTCGACAAGACAGTGCAGGCAAACCAGACATTCGTTGAAAGTCAGATAAAGTCCGCCAACGAGGTCACGCAACAACTTGAGAAGCGCGTGGCAGCCATCGATACCGTGAAGGCGCCCCCTGCCAGGAGCAGCCAATCCCTGCAGAATCTGGTCAACAGTCTGCAAAGCCAGGTCGCAAACATGCAATCTTCCCAAACCAGCGCTCTCGTGCAACGCGATCAGCAGATCGCGGAACTCGTCGCCACAACGCAGCAATTGCAAGCCAGGCTCCGTGCCGTCGACACCCTCACGACTCAAGTGCAATCCATCGAAGGACGGCTGCCGGCGGCCTCCAGGACGACAACTGCCAAAAAGAAAAGTACACGGAAATCGAATCCCACCTCATGAACCCTTACGCCGCCATCGCGATTGGCATCCCTCTCCGAGGCCCCTGCAGTTCGCTCGATCGCACGGTCGCGGCGCTTCGTACCACAGCGCCGCAGGCCCACATCACACTGCTTGACTGCGCCCCAGACCATCCAGAGTCCCTCGCACAACAAGCTGACCTGCCGCGTCTCATCTGCGATCGTTGCGGTGGCAACGCCGCCCGCTTCAACCTTCTCGCTCGCTCTATCTCCGCTGACGTTTACATCCTCTTTGAAAACGGCGCAACGCCCGCACCCGGTTGGCTCACACGCCTCCTCGCCACCTTCACACGCGTTCCTCGTTGCGGCCTCACCGGTCCCTCCACGAACCGCTGCTGGAACGAGCAGGCGGCCGTCCCATCCAGTCCCGACCTCGCCTCTGCCGCGCGCGCCGTTGAGCGTCGCTTTGGTCTCTCACGCCGCAGCCTCCGCCCGCTCCATAGTCTTGCCGACTTCTGCTACGTCGTCCGCCGCGAGGTCATTGAGGCCATCGGCGAAGCCGACGAGAGCTATCCCGGCGGCGCATGCTGGGAGATGGATTACAACATCCGCGCACACCGCGCCGGCTTCCTCAGCGTGTGGACCTGCGGCGCCTACGTCGAGAGAGGTTCCGCGCAACCCACGATCGCCCCCAATGCCGCGCTGCAATTCGACGACGCCAGGCATCGCTACCAGGACAAGTTCTGCGCAGGCCATCTGCGCGGCAATAAATCCGACTACCGCGAGCACTGCCGCGGCGACGCATGCCCCAACTTTGCACCTCCCGGCCTCATTCAGATTCGCCGCAGCAATCAATCTGAGGGCCCCGCTATCCCCGCATTCCGTCCCCTCACTGCAGCCTGCGGCCGCGATCAACCCGAGCCGCTCTACCCACTCGTCAGTTGCATCATGCCTACGTACAATCGCCGCACTTTTGTCCCCGCAGCGCTCGCTTGTTTCAATGCGCAGGATTACCCCAACCTCGAGCTCATCGTCGTCGACGATGGCGCGGAGTCCGTCGCCGATCTTCTTCCCGCCGATCCGCGCATCCGCTACTTCCGTCTCGACGGCAAGCTCAACACAGGTGCGAAACGTAACTTCGCCTGCGAGCAAGCCCGCGGCTCCTGGATCGCCCACTGGGACGACGACGACTGGTATGCGCCAACCCGCATCCGCACGCAGATGGACGCCATGCGCAATACCCACTGGCAGTGCTCCGGCACCACCACCATGTACTACATCGATCGCGAGCACGACCAGACCTTCCGCTACTCTTACGGCGGTGGCGGACGCGCATGGCTCGGCGCGCTCCTGTACACCAAGAGCGCTTGGGAGCGTGGCCACTTCGAATCCATTCAGATCGGCGAAGACGTTCGCTTCGTCGCCCGCATCCCTGTCGCCGACCGTCTCGATCTCAACGATCCCGCTCTCACTATCGGTACGATTCATTCAACCAACACGAGTCCGAAGATGACATCAGGCGCGTACTGGTCACCGGAGTCGCCGGAGAAAATCTACGCCCTCTTGCAGCCTCGCGAGTCCCAGTCCCTGGCCGATCCGCTGCTCCCGCTCATCTCCTGCATCATGCCCACGCACAACCGCCGCGGCTTCATCCCCCTCGCACTCACCTGCTTCGAGGCTCAGAGCTACCCGCGAAAAGAACTCGTCGTCATCGATGACGGCGCTGACACTGTCAGCGATCTCCTCGAAGGCCGCGCGGGCGTTCGCTACGCACGTGTCGCCCATCGCATGACCATCGGCGCCAAGCGCAACCTCGCCTGCGACCTCGCGCAAGGCGAAATCATCGCCCACTGGGACGACGACGACTGGTATGGTCCTCGCCGACTCGCCGAGCAGGCCGCTCCTCTTATCGCACAAAGTTGCGACGTTACCGGCCTCGTCAATACTCACGTTCTCGAGATGCCTGCCGCGCGCTTCTGGACCCTCAGCGGTGATCTGCACCACCGCATGTTTGTCGGTGACATCCACGGCGGCACGCTCATGTTTCGCAAATCCCTGCTGCGTCAGGGCATTCGTTATCCCGAAGCCAACCTTGCCGAAGACGCTGCACTCATCCGTCAATTCACGCAGCGCCGCAAGCATATTCAGCGCGTTACCGAGGCAGGCCTCTTCGTTTACGTGCGCCACACCAGCAACACCTGGCGTTTCGAGACCGGTCGCTTCCTCGATCCACACGGTTGGCGCACCACCCTTCCACCGCCCGAGTTCACTCCCTTTGCGCTCGCGTCCTACCGCTCCGCTTGCTGCGCAACTTAGACTCGCCCATCACCGCAGCTCAGCTGTCCTCAGAAAATCGAAGGTCCCGCCCGGGTCCAGCTTCACGCCGGTCACACGCGTCGAGTGCACAACCTGGTTGTTCGGATACCACAGCGGAATCGACGGCACGTCGCGCGCGAGAATCTGCTGGACTTCAACATATTCGCGCCTCCGCGCTGCCTCATCGGTCTCAGCATTCGCCTCCGCCAGCAGGGAATCGACCTGCACATTAGAGTATCGCCCGCGATTTCCGCCCTTCGGCGGGAAGCTCGATCTCGCAAACGCGTAGCGCAAAAAGTCCGGGTCCTCATTTGATCCGATCCATCGCAGCATATACATCTGGAACGCGCCCCGCGTGATGTCCGAGTAGAACGTCCCAAACTCCGCTGACCGGATTGAAAGCTCGATGCCCGCCGCGCGAAGTTCCTGCTGCATCGCCTGCGCGACCAATCGCGTCGTCGCATCCGTCGAGGTCTTCAGCGTGAACCGCAACCGAACGCCATCCTTATCCGGTTTCAGCCCCGCTGCACTCAGCAACCCCACCGCGCGCGTCACATCATGCGAATATCGTGGAAGCTCCGCTCCGCTCGCGGCGGCCCAATGTCCCATTGGCAGCAACGTGTCTGCCATCTGCGCTTCGCCACGCCACAGCGCCGCAATTAACGCCGGCCTGTCGATCGCGTACGCAATCGCCTGTCGCACCCGGGGATCGCGCAGCTTCGGGTCCTGCACGTTGAAGTTCGCGTACATCACAATCGCACCCGGTCCTGATTGCACGACAACATTTCGCTCGCCACGCAGCGCGTGCACCATATCCGGCGTCAGCACGTTGCTCTCAATATCTCCTGAGCCCTTCCTCATTTCCAGCGCCGCGGTGATGGTGTCGGGGACCACCTCAAAGCGCACGCGCTCAATCTTCGGAGGGCCCGCCCAGTAGTCCGCATTGCGTTCCACCACAACATCCCTGTCCTGCATCTGACTCACAAACCTGAACGGCCCCGTGCCCACCGGATGCAGACCTTCATCTCGCCCCGCGCCCTTCTCCACGACGCCAAACAATCCATCGCTCAGGTTGAACAGCAGGCTCGCATCCGGCTGCTTCGTGCCCACCGTCACCGTCAATGGACTGTTCGTTTCAACGCTTGCAATGTCAGCAAAGTTTCCGCCCTTGGCCGTGATGAGCGTCCCATCGATCATGCTCTTGATTGACCAGGCGACGTCATCAGCGGTCAGCGGCTTGCCATCATGAAAGCGAACACCGCTGCGGATATGAAAGATCCACGTCAGCGGATCGGGCCGCTCCCAGCTCGTAGCAAGCCACGGCTGCAGAACGAAGTGCGCGTCCTTCTTCACCAGCGCGTCATAGATCAATCCGCCCACACGCTCCGACTGCGCATCCGTCCCTTGCCGCAGATCAAGGTTATTGGGTGAACTCTCGATCAGGAATCGCAGCGTCCTGGCATCCTCACGTGATGAATGCCTCCATCCTGTCCAATGGATGTCCATCCCAAATATTCCCAGGAGCAAGGCAATAGATCCCGCAACGACTAAGGCCGCCAGCGCGCTGCCGACAATCCAAAGGTGAGTTGGTCGAATCATCCCGCGCGCCTTCAACTCACGCATAGGTGATCTTCCCCAGTACGACCGCGCGGCGCGCTCCCGTTGCACTCGGCAGATTCCCCGGAAGCCCATGCCACGTCAGCCACCCAAGCAGTGCAAACGCCGCCGCCTCCTTCGCGCCTGCGTTCAACCCTGTCTCCTCGATCGACCTCACGCGCACATCCGATCGTTCAAGCTGCTCGCCCAACATCTGCATCAGTGTCGCGTTGCGGACACCGCCGCCCGCCGCGATCAACTCCACCTTCCTATCCGGCGCAAGCCGGTCGAACTGCGGTTTGCAGAATCGCACGTATGCATCTGCAATCGATCCCGCAGTCAGTGCCGTAGCCGTCGCGATCACGTCCTCCTTGCGCGCACTATCGCGCTCACACGCCGCAATGAACTGCGCGACAAACGCCTCACCGTACTCCTCGCGTCCGCACGACTTCGGCGGCAGGGAAGAGAAGTACTTTGCTCTCATCATCTTCGCGATCACACTCTTCAGCACCCGCCCGCGCGCCGCAGTCGCACCATTGCGATCAAACCCTCGTCCGAAAAGCCGTTCCATACATGCATCGATCACCATGTTCGCCGGACCGGTATCGAACGCCATCACATTCTCTGCCCGGCACGCAGCAGGAAGCACCGTAACATTCGCGATGCCACCCAGATTCAGCAGCACTCGGCTCCTCTTCGCATCGCGAAACATACAGAAATCGAACATCGGCACCAGCGGCGCCCCCTGTCCACCCGCAGCCAAATCCGCTGGACGAAAATCACTGACCACCGGTACGCCCATGCGCTCCGCCATCACTGCAGCCTCACCCATCTGCCACGTACACCGCACAGGCGACCCCAGATAGTTCGTCGCCGCGCCCTGGTGGTAGAGCGTCTGCCCATGACACGCGATCAACTGCGGTTTCGCGCCCGTCTCGCGCCCAGTCGCATCCACGGCCTCGGCATACACCTCGCCGAGCCGCCAGTTCAGCCGCGCCAATTCCGCGGTGCTTGTATTCTTAGCATCCATCGCTGCCAGCACCGCCTTCCGCAGCCTCACCGGATACCTCATCGCACCATGCCCCAGCACTTTCACGCGCGCTCCACTATCCGCCGGCGACACGCGACAGATCGCCACATCCACGCCATCCGCCGAAGTTCCACTCATCACGCCCGCGACGATCATCGCCTTCGGTGTCCCCGCGATCATGCTGAACCGCCCTTCAGCTCGCGCTGCAGCTCTGCGAGAATTTGCAACGCCTCACGCGGCGTCAGCCCGTCCACGTCCAACCCTTCCACGCGATCGACGATGCGCTGCGACAGCGGCGTGAACATTGTCATCTGCAACATAGGCAGACGCTCCTTCGCCGGCGCCGCCTCACGAACCTGCTGCGACTCCGCGCGCTCGTGCAGCTTCAGCACCTCGCGCGCGCGCTCTACTACCGCCTGCGGCAGTCCCGCCAGCCGCGCCACTTCAATCCCGTAGCTCTTATTCGCCGCGCCCGCCTCCACCGAATGTAGAAACACAATTCCACCTGCACCCTCGCGCACCGTCACGCGAGCATTCTGCATCTGCGCCAGCCGCTCACTCAGCAACGTCAGTTCGTGATAATGCGTCGCAAACAGTGCGCGCGCACCGATGCGATCGTGCAGATGCTCCACCGTCGCCCACGCTAGCGACAGCCCATCGTAGGTCGCGGTCCCGCGCCCCATCTCGTCCAGCAGCACCAGCGAGCGCTCTGTCGCCGTATTCAGAATCGCCGCCGTCTCCGTCATCTCCACCATGAACGTCGAACGTCCGCGTGCCACATTGTCGCTCGCTCCGATGCGTGTGTAGATGCGATCGACGAGTCCCAGCCGCATCCGCTCTGCTGGCACAAACGAACCACACTGCGCCAGAATCGTCAGCAACGCCGCCTGCCGCAGATACGTGCTCTTGCCCCCCATATTGGGCCCCGTAATCAGAAGCAGCGATGGCCCCTCACACGCCTGGCCCGCACACAGGTACACCGAATTCGGTACGAATCTCCCACCGCCAGACTCCTCCAGTCTGCGCTCAACAACCGGATGTCTGCCGGCAATCACCTCGAGCACACCGCTCGCATCCACCTGCGGACGCACCCACCCATGCATCGCCGCCACGTGCGCAAAACACGCCAGCAGATCAATCTCCGCAACGTTCCGCGCCGTCTCGCGCACGCGTGCCGCATTCGCCAGCAACTGACTCCGCAGCTCCGCAAAGATTCGTCGCTCGATCTCGCCCGACCGCTCCTGCGCAGTCAGAATCTTCGTCTCCAACTCCTTCAACTCCGGCGTTGTAAAGCGCTCCGCATTCACCAGCGTCTGCTTGCGTTCGTAGTCCGCAGGCACGGCCTTCGCGTTCGCCTTCGTCACCTCGATGTAATACCCGAATACCGAGTTGAACCTTACCTTCAGCGAACCAATTCCTGTCCGCTCGCGCTCTCGCTCTTCAATCGCAGCGATCGTCCGCCGCCCATTCTGCGACAGGCCGCGCAGCTCATCCAAATCCGCGTCCACGCCCTCGCGCACCGCGCCGCCATCGCTCAGCGACAGCGGCGGCTCCTCCACCAGCGTGCGCGCAATCATCTCCTGCAAATCCGTCAGCGGGTCAAGCGCCCGCGCCAGCTCCGCCCACCGCACCGCATCCGGTGCGCACTCCTTCACCGCCGCAAGCACACCCGGCAGCCTGCCAATCGTCACCCCCAGCGACACCACCTCACGCGGCCCCGCCGAATCCAGCGCCACGCGCCCCAGCAGTCGTTCCAAATCGAGTACACCATCCAGCGCCCGCCGCACCCCCTCGCGCCTGCGCAGATCACCCGCCGCCAGCGCCACCGCATCCAGCCGCGCATTGATCGCCTCCAGCGATTGCATCGGCCGCAGCAGTTGCCCACGCAACAGCCGCTTACCCATCGGCGTGCAGCATGCATCCATCGTCCACAGCAGTGTCGTCTGCGGTCCTTCGCTCGAAAACAACGGATCCGCGAGCTCAAGATTACGCACGCTCACTGCATCCAACTCCAGGCTGTCGCGCTTCTCATAGAAGCGCAGGCCATCCAGATGTTCCAGCGCGCCCTGCTTCGTCGCGCGCAGATAGTGCACGATCGCACCTGCCGCTACAGCTGCAGCCGCGTGCCCACCCAATCCCATTCCATCCAACGAGTGCACGCGCAACTGCTGCCGCAACAACGGAACCGCATAGTCCTCCGTGAACACCCACTCATCCAGCTCCGTGCGCGCTCCTCTAACATCCTGCGCCGCGCTCTCGTCTTCCACGAATCCGGCTGCCCCATCTTCGCCGCTGGCCTTATCGGCGACCAGGGTGGACTGTCTCCCGCTCGAAACGCCACCGAACGCCGCACCGCGCGCCAGCAGCATCTCCGCCGGTGTCATGCGCGCGAGCTCGTCACACGCCAGCGCCCACGCATGTGTTCCACCAAACTCCGTCGCGCGAAACTCGCCCGTCGAAAGATCAATCGACGCCACGCCGACACACGCATTCGGACCTGAGCCCACGCTCGCTACACTCGCCAGCCAGTGGCTCTCGCCTGCGCCCAGCGCCGCATCCAGCGCGGTCCCGGGAGTCAGCACACGCGTCACCTCGCGCCGCACGACGGTCTTCGCGAGCTTCGGGTCTTCCATCTGGTCGCACATCGCGACCTTGAACCCCTTGCGCAACAACCGCTGCAGATACCCGCCCGCCGCGTGATACGGCACGCCACACATCGGCACGGACTTCGCCTTGTCCCGCGCCGTCAGGGTCAGTTGCAGCTCGCGCGACGCAACGATCGCATCCTCATAGAACAGCTCGTAAAAGTCGCCCATGCGAAAGAAAAGCAGGGCATCGGGATGCGCGTCCTTGGCCGCGCGATACTGCCTCATCGCGGGTGTCAGCCCGGCCTCGCCCGTCATGTCCTTCGCTTGCGCCATCGCGTATGCAGGAAGGCTCAGGATACCGTCTCGACCCCTCTGCATAACTCGGTCGAAAATCGTCCGATCCGGCATCACCTCGTACACTCAAAGGATGATCGAAGTTCCTCTCACCGAGGCCCAGTTCGCTGCCGCCGCCGAGCGCCTGCGGGCCCACGGCATCGACCTCGCCGACCGGTCCGGAACACTTAGCCGCGACGGCGTCACCGCCCGCTACAACTACGCCGGCGAAAAGCTCACCATCGAGGTCCTCGACAAGCCTTTCTTCCTCTCCCTCGCCGTCATTGAGTCCCAGATGCGCGGCTACATCCAGAAGGGCCTTGCCGAGTTGGATCGCTGAGCCCAACCGCCCCGCCTGATCCGACCCCCGGACGATATACTGAATATTCGCGCAGAATTCTTCGAGGCGCATTGTCCGCATGACCCTCCTCTGGCTCCGGATCGCGGTTCTTCTCTACGGCATCGCCGCGCTCGCGGTGCTGCCGGCTGCGCTCTATAACCGCCCGCGCTGGCGTCACATAGCGATGCCCGCGGCGCTCGTCGCCGTATTCTTCCACTTCGTCGCGCTCGCGGAGATGCTCAACGCCGCGCACCACGCCCTGCCCGTCGACACGCACGAGACGCTCTCCATGCTCGGCCTGCTTCTCGGCACGGCGTTTCTCGTCCTCGCAGTCCGGTACCGCACCGTCTCCTTCGGCATTTTTCTGCTTCCCGTCGCGGCGCTCCTCACCCTCGTGCCCGCCTTCCGTCCTGGCGCCGAAGTCCTCGCCTACCCGCTCCTCCACACCGGCTGGCTCTTCCTGCACGTCGCGCTGCTCCTCGCAGCCTACGCCGCGTTGCTCATCTCGCTCATCGCCAGCGTTCTCTACCTGATACAGGAGCGCCGCCTGAAGCAGAAGCGCACCTCACAGGTCCGCAGCTGGCTTCCTCCACTCGAGACCACCGACCAGATCGCGCTCAAGTCGTTGCTCTTTGGCCTGCCCTGCATGACCGCCGGCCTGCTCATCGGCTCTGTCGTCGCGCTCGAGACCATCGGCCCCGCCTTCTTCGCCGATCCCAAGGTCCTGCTCTCGCTCGCCATGTGGGTCGTCTACGTCGCGATGATCTTCATCCGCCGCCACTCCGGCCTCCGCGGACGCCGTGCGGTCTACCTCTCCGGATTCGTCTTCCTCATCGTCCTCGCCGTCTGGGCCGCCAACCAGCTCTCCGTCGTGCACAGGTTCCGAGCCCCATAAAGCCCCGTGAGTGATCAGACCCAACTCGGCACTCTGCTGCTCGTCGGTGTGAACCACACCACCGCTCCGCTCGACGTCCGCGAGCGCCTCGCTATCCCCACCGCGCGTCTCGCCGACGCCACGCGCTCGCTCGCTGACCAGCCCGGCATTCGCGAAGCCCTCATCCTCTCCACCTGCAATCGCGTCGAGCTCCTCACCGTCACCGAAAGCTCCAATGGCATCGAGGACAGTACAGCACCGGCGACCGCGCTCAACTTCCTCCACCAGTACCTCAACATTCCCACCGCCGCCGTCACGCCGCACCTCTACACCCTGCGCGAGCGCGAGGCCATCCGCCATCTTTTCCGCGTCGCCAGCTCGCTCGACTCCATGGTCGTCGGCGAACCGCAGATCCTTGGCCAGGTCAAGGAGTCCTGGAACATCGCCCGCGAGGTCGGCGCCATCAGTTCCACAGAAGCCTTCAGCTCGATGTTGGACCCGCTCCTGCAGCGAGCCTTCTCCGTCGCCAAGCGCGTCCGCACCGAAACCCAGATCGGCAGCTCGTCGGTCTCCATTGCTTCTGTCGCCGCCGAGCTCGCGCGCAAGATCTTCGGCTCGCTCGCCAACAAAACCATCCTGCTCGTCGGTGCAGGGAAGATGAGCGACCTTGCAGCCAAGCATCTCATCCAGCAGGGCGCAAACACGCTGCTCGTCTCCAACCGCACCGAAGCGCGCGCCGAAAAGATCGCCGACACACTGCGCACGCCCGACATCACCACGGGAGTCATCCCCTACAGCCAGCTTCACGAGCAGACCCACCGCGCCGACATCATCATCACCTCAACCGGCGCGGGACAAATATTTTCGCCCGGAAACGGCCGCACGCTGGTTCATCGTCGCAAAAACCGCCCGGTCTTCTTTATCGATATCGCTGTCCCCCGCGACGTCAACCCTGCCGTCAATGACCTCGAAGGCTGCTTCGTCTACGACATCGACGACCTCCAGCAGGTCGCGCAGGAGAATCAGATCCAGCGCAGTCGCGAGGCCGAGACGGCCGAATCCATCGTGCAGCTCGAAGCCGAACGCTACGGCGAACGCCTCGCCCAGGCTCCCGCAACCGAGGCCATCAAGCAGCTTCAGCTCTCGGCTGAAGCCCTCCGCGAGGCCGAACTCACCCGCACCGCGCAGCGCCTCGCCAACCTCAACGCTCCGCTCACCCCCGAGCAGCAGATGGTCATCGAGCACCTCACCCGCTCACTCACCAACAAGCTGCTCCACCCGCAAATCATCGCCTTGCGCGGCACTGACACAAAACGCCGCGACGACGACGAGAGTTAGGCAGCATCGTTCGGAATATCTCGCTTTCGCTTCTGGCTAACCCGAGGCTTTAGCCTCGGGCCTCTTCGCCAGTAGGTGAAAAGGGGCTTTAGCCCCTGGGGCATGCCTTCTTATCCATTACGTACGCGCCACCTTCGGTTTCCGCGTCAGCAGCACCACGAACGCAATCAACCCCGCCAGCGTCACCATCCCCGCAATCCCCAGCACGCGAACCACTGATACCGTGTACTTTCCGACCGACGGACTGTAGTTGCAGCAGTACAGAATCAGCAGGTCCACCGGGTTGCTGATCTTCTTCTCGCTCGCCTCCAGCAGCGCCATCCGCAGATCGCGCGGCTGATACTCAATCCCCGCCAGGTACTTCGACATCTTCCCGTCCGGCGTCGCAAACATGATCACGCTCGAGTGCGCGAACTGGTCCATCTTGCCGTCCGGCCCCGGCACGCGCACAAAGTGAAAGCCCGTCGCCCCGCTGATCGCATCAATCGAGGCCTGATTCGCGGTCAGAAAATGTACTGACCCCGCAGCGTCAGGCCGCCCCATCTCGGCGACAAACTTCCGCTTCTCCGCAACCGCATCCTGTGTTGTATCCATCGGGTCAATCGAGAACGTCAGGACCTCATAGTCCTTACCCGGCGTCAGCGTCGTCGACTTCAGCCCGTCGGCGAGCCCATGCAGCACCTGCGGGCAAAGCATCGAGCACTTGTAGTACACCTCCGCCATCACCACCGGCTTGCCGTCAAACCAGCTCGCCAGCGGCCCCGTGCGTCCTGTCTCATCGGTGAATTTCGCCTGCATCGGCAGCGGTTGCCCCAGCCTCTGCTCCAGGCCCGCATGCGCTAAATAGTCCGGCCGCTGTTGCGCGCTCATTCCCAGCGGCTTGTCCGCCGCGTATCCCTGGGCCCCAGCCACGCCCCCAAAACAGCCCAGCGAAGCGCTCAAAAGCGCCAGCGCACTCAGCAATGCAAATCGTCTCACTCCTCTATGCTACGCCGCTGCCGCATTGATTTCCTTGCTCCCCAGCACCTTCTGCGGCCACCCGTCCCGCGCCACCTTCAGCATCGCGCGCCCCACCGTCTCCGTTGTGCTGACAAACCCCGGTACAACCCGCATCAACAGCGGCTCCGCCCACCCCACCACCGTGTACATCGCGTTGTACCAGCCCACCTTCGATTTCACGCCATGCAGCGGTTGAATGTACGCCGGTCGGAAGCAATACACTCCCCGAAACGGCATCGCCATCAGCGCATTCTCCGTCGCGCCCTTCACCCGTGCCCACATCTGTTTGCTCTGCGCATTTGTACCCGCACCCGATACATACACAAACACTGCCTGCGGCGACTCCTTCACCAGCACCTCCGCCAGGCTCGCCGTCAGGTCATACGTCACGTGCCTGTAGTCCGCCTCACTCTTGCCCAGTGACGACACTCCCAGGCAGAAGAAGCACGCATCGAACCCGCTCAGGTTCACATCACTCCAATTGAAGAAGTCCCTGTGCTGCATCTCGGTGAGCTTCGCCTGAACCCGTTCCAGCGGCGACCGCACAATCGCCACCACCTCGCTCACATCGGGCGCCGCCACGCACTCCCGCAGAACACCCTGTCCCACCATTCCCGTCGCGCCCAACAGCAGAACCCTCATGGATTCCCTCGCGTCCTTCAGCGAAGTATCTCACCTTGCGGAACCATCTCCCGCCACACGCGTATCCTTTAAAACGATGAGCACCCCCACCCTCCGCATCGGCACCCGCGGCTCCGAGCTTGCGCTCTGGCAGGCCAACCACGTCGCCGACTCGCTCCGCGCTCGCGGTCATCAGGTCTCCGTCGAGATCATCCGCACTACCGGCGACCGCATGCAGGACCCGGCTTTCAAAGCGCCCGCCACCTTCGAAGACGGCCAGGGTGGTGGCTCACCCCTCGACGCCAAAGGAATCTTCATCAAGGAGATCGAGGACGCCCTCGCCGCCGGCCGCATCGACATTGCCGTGCACTCGCTCAAAGATCTCCCCACGCAGCTCGACCAGCGCTTCACCCTCGCCGCCATCCCTGCGCGCGCCGACGCCCGCGACGCCTTCGTCTGCGAGAGTTTCTGGGGACTCCACATGTTGCCCATGGGCGCGCGCATCGGTACTACCTCGCCGCGCCGCAAGGCCATGCTCCTCGCCCTCCGCCCCGACCTCCGCTTCGTCGAGCTCCGCGGCAATGTCGATACCCGCCTCCGCAAATGGCAGGAGGGCCAGGCCGACGCCCTCGTCCTCGCCGCCGCAGGCCTCGACCGCCTCAACCGCGCCATGCACGTCCACCAGCGTTTCGCCGTCGACGAGCTCTGTCCCGCACCCGGTCAGGGCGCACTCGCCCTCGAAACCCGATGTCCCCGCACTCCGGAGGACACGAACATCCACGCCGCTGTCGCCGCGCTCAACTGCCCTGACGTCGCCTTCGCCACCACGGCCGAGCGTGCCGTCCTCAACTCTCTCGGCGGCGGCTGCAACCTCCCGCTTGGCGCCTTCTGTCATCTCGTCGACAACGACTGGCACCTTCACGCCATGGTAGTCAGCCCCGACGGCGAGCAGATCGCGCACGTCATCGAGCGAGCCCCAATCGACATCGCGCCCGAAGACCTCGGCCAGCGCGCCGCCGACTCCCTCAAGGCCCGCGGCGCTATGGAACTCCTCAGCGAGCCAACCCTCTCCTGATCGCCGGTGAAAGTCTGAACGCACAAATGCGAAGGGCGGCCGGTAAGCTGCCCTTCGTCATTTCGTTTGAACGAGCTCTAACGCCGCATCCGCCGCCGCATCGCGGCCACGCCCGACAGTAATCCCGTCCCCAGCAGCATCAGAGAGGACGGCTCAGGAACCGGCGAAGTCGATTGGCTAAGCAGGCCGATATCAAAGCCGTTCCAGAACTCCGGATTGGCGCCCGTCCACGTCAACGACGTGATCGGACCCAGGAACTCGATCGTTCCATCCGCCTCGTTGCCCGACAACACATTCGTCGTCGTGCCAACCGCCTGATTGAAGCACCCGCCGCCGAAGAAGGCGTTGGGTCCGCAACTCAACACCGTAAAGTCCTGATTGAAGTTGTACGTTGTGGCGACGCCCCCCTGTCCCATGCTCACTTCGGAGAAGATCAGTCCGGTTACCGCGGTCGAGAAGGTGATCGTGTGTACGGTAGCAGTACCATCGATGGCGATCAGGGCGTGGTCGTTCGGGGCGTTGGTTACCGTGGCGCTCGTATACGTTGATGTCGGTTGGAAGTAGTTCGTGGTAGCGCTGCCGGAGAGATCCACAAAGGCCGTCTCTCCCGTATAGGTGAAGTTCACGCTCCCGATATTCCCCGAGGCCGTCCCGCTGCCTCCGGCGGTGATATTAGCCCACGTTGTCGTGTCAGCGAACGCACCTGGTGTGATCAACAGTCCCGCACCAAGGCACAGGAGAAAAAGCGGCCGGAATCGCATAGGTCAAGTGCTCCCTGCAGTTAAGATTTGAAATTTCCCTACACCGAACACTGGGTTGTAAGAGCAATCCGTTCGCCACTCGATGCAGAAATGTGCACACTCTAAACCCTTGAATCTGCGTAGCCTTTTCCGGAGCAGCGGCACTTCGTCGCATTGCCTGCGAAATCTTTTGCATAGCACCGGTGCCGTATTCGTTCCATCCGCGCCCCGATCCGCTGGATCGAACGACAGCACACACTCCGCAAGATGAACTCTTCTTCATGACTCATAATTCCCTCGCATTCCGCACCCGGCCCCGTCTAAATTCGCAGTAGGATCATCGGGCCGCCGCATGTCGTCTCTCCTTCGCCTCGCCATTCTTCCGCTGAGCCTGCTCTCCGTCATGGGCTCGGCCCAGAGTCTCCCTGCGCCTGAGATCGCTCTCCCCGTCGGCGTTCCACTTCGCATCCGCATCACGCATACCGCACATCTGCGCGTCGGCACTCCGGTCACAGGCGTCCTCACAGAACCCGTCTACCTTCACGACCATCTCGTCCTGCCCCGGGACACCACCGTCCTCGGCGTCGTCGCCGGCTTTGCCCACGTCGACCGCAAGCTCCGCACCCAGGCCCTGCTCAACGGCGACGTCACTCCGCTCCATGACCCTGTCGTCGACTTCAACCGCCTTCAACTCCCCGGCTCCTCGCAGCAGATCTCCATCTCCAGCCGCGGCGTCATCCGCGACACCCAACTCGTCCGCTTCCTGCTGCGCAGAAATCGCCCCACCTACATCCAGCAGGCTGAGGACATGGCGCGCGCGCAAATCAAGTCCGTTCACGACACCTTCCTCACCCCCGGTCGCACCGACCGCGCACTCCGTCTCCTCTACTCGCAGCTCCCCTATCACCCGCAGCGCATCTGGGCCGGAACCGGCTTCATCGCCGACCTCGACGCTCCGCTCGATCTGCCTTCATCGCATCCCGCACCCGCCGCGCTGGCCTCGTCCGCTTCACTCAACTCCATCACCGTCTCCGCGCGCCTCATCACGCCACTTGACTCTCGAACCTCCAAAGCCGGCGACACCGTCACCGCCACCATCACGCGCCCCGTCTTCGACAGCGATCACAACCTCCTCGTCCCTGAAGGCGCCACGCTTGAAGGCGTCGTCACACGCGCCAAACCTGCGCGCCGCCTGGGTCGCAACGGTGAACTCCGCTTCGGCTTCCGTGGCCTCGCCGACGAAGCAGGCACTACCACCGTCGACGGCAACGTCACCGGAGCCGCCGGCGCCAAGGCCGAAAACCTCACCGTCGACGACGAAGGCAACGTCCGCGCCAACCCCGGCAAAGGCAAGGTCCTCGCTCCGCTTCTCCTCGCCTACACCGCCGCGCTGGGCGCCGACGACGACGGTGGCGTCGGCCAATCCGTCGTCGGCTCCAATGGCTTCGGCCTCGTCGCACGCCTCATCGCGTTCTCCAATAACAAGAACGTCTCCGCCGGCTTCGGCATGTACGCACTCGCGAAATCCGTTTACTTCCGCTACATCGACCGCGGCCACCAGGTCACCTTCCCGCGCGACACCGAGGTCGAAGTTCAGCTCGTCTCCCGAACTGTCGACCCAGCCCGCTGATCCTCGCCGCTCGGTCGCTCTTACGATCTGCCCATCAGCGGATCGGTCCGGCTGGGCAGGCCGGCCTCGATGCGACCGGCAAACTGGGCCAACGCTTTACCATTCGCCGGTTGCACCGTGAAGTCGTACCAGAAGTGAGTTGATTCGAGCGGCAGCATGATCGTCTCCGTCGCACCTGGAGCTAGGGTCTTTGAAATGGTCGCTGCACCATAGCTGTTGTCGACCACGCTAAGCGCTTGTGATGACTTCCCTGGATTGTGTAGGTGAACGGCGAGTGCGCCGGTCGCTGCACCATTACGCTCTTCGAGTGTCGCCAGAACCACTGCCGGCGCTTCCTTTGCAGTTCCGCGGAAACGGCGATAGAAGCCATTCGGTGCAAGCACTTCGATTTCGAACCGTCCCCCATCGAACTGCTGGACCGGGAACGTGGGCTTGAGCGTATCCCCTGCCTTCACCGTATACGTCGCAGCCTGCATGCCCGGCTGTTTCGTCAGATTGCGCAGATACACATTGAACGGCGCGCCCGCGGAGCGGGAACCAAAAACCTTGTTGCCCACCGTGAGCTCCAACTCGAAGCTCCTGCCGTCGTCAGAGAGGGCTCCATGTGCATAGAGCTCATAGGGCAGTGCGCAAGCCGGGCGTGTGCCCGGTTCCTGATGAGAGATGGCTGAGGCCGAACCGGGGCTGGCCGTGATGGCTGTCATGTCGGTCTTCGTCAGCGGCTTATACCCGGTGGGCAAAACCTTGTCGCGAGCCGCCACAATCGTTTCGATATGACGGTCCCGCTTCAGATAGTTCAGCTCCGGCTCATTCCTGTCATGGGCCCGAAAACACGAGGTGAAATCTCCGGCGACGGCGCGCCGCCATGCGCTGATGTTTTCTTCCCGCACTGTCTTGCCGAATTTGGCCTGTACGAATTGTTCGAGGAACTGAATCGTCGATGTGTGATCGAAGAGTTGCGAGTCGACCCATCCACCGCGCGTCCACGGGGACGCGATGATTGTGGGAACCCGGAAGCCCATACCTATCGGTCCGGTGCGGGCCTCATGGCCGGGCACTCCCTGTGCCAGCTCGTCGCCTTTATAGGTGAACTCCAGGCCGGCATCGATGCCTGCGGACGCCGCGCCCGTTTCAGGTCGCTTCGGGTCCGGCGCAACAAAAGACGGTGAGTGGTCGAAGTAGCCGTCGTTCTCATCGTAGGTGAGGATGAACACGGTCTTCTTCCATACCTCCGGATTCCTCGTCAGGACATCCACAATCTCAGAAACCCACCACGCTCCGTACCACGGCGAAGAGGGATGATCCGAGAAATGTTGCGGCCCCGCGAGCCACGAAACGGTTGGCAGTTTGCCGGACTCCACATCGTTCCGGAACTGATGCAGGATGTCACCCTTGGGGACGTTGATGATCTCTTCCCGCCCGTCGGCTGTGAAGCGCAGCGGTTCCAGTGAACGGAAGTTCGCATCGTTCCGGTTGGTGACAAAGGCAGCATCGTGCAACACTCGCTCTTTGTGCGTGAGCTGCTTGTAGCGCGCGTCGCCGGAGTTGGCCAGCGAGGCCTTCAGCGTGGCGACATGAGCTTGTGCGAGGTCAAGCCGCGTGTGCAGCTCGTCGGCGTCGTTGGGATTGGAGAGCTCTGAGAGCTGATCTTCGATTTGGGCAACCTGCTTTTGTGCCGTGGCAAGATGCCTTTCCAGAATCGCCGGCGCATAGGAAACAGCGTTGACGTTGTAAGCGGCGAAAGACTCCAGAACGTTGCAGCCGTAGTTGGAAAGCCACGCTTCTTCCTCCTTAGCCAGCCCGCTGGTGGTCGAGATTTCATTCTGATAGAACTTCCAGCTGATCCCTGCCTCGGACAGGCGCTCGGGAAAGGTCTTCCAGCCCAGGCTGTCCCGGAAGAACTCATCGTTGCGCATGTACACTCGCGAGTCGGTGGCTTGTTGGTCGCGAACGGTTCCCGTCCAGAACATCGAGCGGTTGGGCGTGGTGGAGCTCATCACACTGCAATAACTTTGATCGCAGACAGTGAAGGCATCGGCGAGCGCGTAGTAGAACGGCAGGTCCTCCCGCGTGTAATGGCCCATCGTGATAGGGATGTCTCGATAGTCCCTGTTGGAAGACTTCTTCGCGTCAATCCAGTTGTTGGAGAGACCTTCGTTCCATGCATCGACCTGCGAGTTGCGGGAGTGTGGGATAGAGCCCATCCACGTGATGCGCGTGTCGCGGAGATCCAGCCGCCATGGTGCGTAGGATCCACCCGACGAAGCTGAAGTCTGGATGAAGACGGAATTACCGTTCGGCTGGCGAATGGCTCGCGGATCGTTGAAGCCGCGGACCCCTTGCAGCGTACCGAATGCGTGGTCGAAAGACCGGTTCTCCTGCATCAGAATGACAATGTGTTCGGCGTCCGCAAAGGTTGAGCCGGGCTCAGGCTCAATGGCGAGCGCTCGCTGGATGGACTCCGGTACAAAGCTGGAAATACCTGTTGCTCCCGAAAGCAGGGCGGCAAACTTCAGAAAATCCCGTCGTGAAGTTGACATACGGCCTATTAAAACGCACCGGTCGATAATTGCCGTTCGGTAACGCCAGAACGCGCTTCTCGGAAGAGACCAGCTCTATCGCGGCTGCGGCTGAGGGTTTCCGCTCGGCGGACTCGGCCTCTGCGACTGTGGTGGCCGCTGATTCGCCGGCCTCTGTTGCTGCGGTGGCCTCGGTTGCTGTGGTGGCCTC
>DATNGO010000130.1:0-15874 GCA_035605855.1 Acidobacteriaceae bacterium
GGCTTGACGGCGTAGCCCATGTAGAGAATGTTCAGGTCGTTGCTTTCGACCAGCTTGAATTTCTGGCCGAGCTCCTTGTAGCCGATCTTGCCGGCGGCTCTTTTTCGCAGCAGGCTGATCATTTTAGCGAGGCTCACGTCCGGCGACGTGCCACGAAACTCCTTGAACTCAAATCCCGATTTCGTAAGCAAGGCTTTCATCTCATCCGGCCGGATAAACATTCGCCACTCATGCAGCCGCGGCGGCATGAAAGCCGTACTCTTCCACTCCTGCCAGATCTTGATCGCGACGAACTTGCTGATGAAAGTGCGGTTGAGCGTGTCGAAGAAGAAGCAGCCGCCGGGCTTTGTGACCCGGTAGATCTCGCCGATTACTCTGGGCAGGTCGCGGACGTGCTCGAGCACATCGCAGCAATAGACGACCGGGAAAGTGTTGTCGGCGTACGGGATGGATTCGCCGGTTCCCTGGGTGTAATCGATCGTCAAGCCCATGGATTGGGCATGTTGCGTGGCGGTAGCCAGCGATTGTTCTGACGGATCGATGCCCGCCACATGGAAGCCCATCGCGGCAAACTCTTCCGCGAGGATGCCGCCACCGCAGCCCACATCGAGGGCCGGTGTGTCATGGCAATCGATGTGGAGTACTTCATTGAGAAGCCGTTGGAAGTAGCCGACGCGCGCAGGATTCACTGACGACTTCAGGAGATGCAAAACCTGGTTTTCGTCCCACCAGATGTTGGCCGGCTGGTTGTAAATTGCGTTGTCGATCTGGCTGTAAATCTCGTTCGAAACAGCTTGCATAGGGCGTGGCTCCGTACTGTTTGTGCGGTCGAATGCACTCGAATGTTCGCGCGAAACGGTTGCCAGCAGGCTCAGCAAGTTCTGGCCAACGACATTTGAAAAGCCGTGGCAAATTCTATACGGGGGCAGGAGAAAGCCATTGATGCCGAAAGTAACGTGACCTGGTCGCTTTCAGGACCAGGCGTCGACGGTGACGACACGGCTGCCGCTTGTTGCGAGCTCGGTCAACAGCCGGTCGGTGGCCTGCACGGTGGCGGAACGGTCGGCGCCCATGCGCTGGTCGTAGCCGTCGTGGAGCAGGATGTTTGCGCCTTGCCCGCGCCGGCGTGCGGTTTGCAGTCCGCGCTTCACTTTGCGCAGCACACCGTCGCTGCCAATAGGTGCCCAGTCGTTTCCCATCACGTTCCATTGCACGAGCTTGAGGCCAAGCTCGCGCGCAGTCCGGAGCACCGCGGGACGGCGGGCACCGTGGGGTGGGCGCATGTAGCGGACGGGGGCGCCGAGCACGTCCTCAATCGCCTGGTTGCATCCGCGCAGCTCGTCGCGGATGACTTGCCCGGGTTGCCAGGCCAGCCACGGGTGCGTCATGGTGTGGTTGCCGACGAGGTGTCCGGCGGCGTGCACGGCGCGGGCGATCTCGGGCCGCTGTTGGACGAAGCGGCCGATCATGAAAAACGTGGCGCGAACATTGTGGCGCGCGAGGACCTCGAGGAGTTGCATGGTGGCGGCGTCGTTGGGTCCGTCGTCGTAGGTGAGGGCGACCTCGGCGGGATCGCGGCCGGCGATGAGCGTGCGGCCGAAGATCTGCGACTGTGGGGCGAGCGCGGCATAGGCCAGGGTCCCGCCGACCGCGATGGCAGAGACGGCGGCGGTTGCGAGGACAGCGCTGGAGGTATGCGGCATCCTGTTCAGGATAAGTTTCGCGGCGGGGCGGAGCAAACCGGCCGGAGTGCGCGTGTCAGCTAAACCCCGCGAATGATGCAACATGGGGAGGCTGGTACCCGTCCAAGACAGTGGCGTGACACCGCCCCGCCCGAGAGAGCTGTGCGTGATGCGAAGGTTGACATTCCGGCTCTACATTGTGCGGCTGCTGGCGGTCGTCGCAGCGCTAACCGTGGTTCTTGCAGCCGCGGGGCAGAAGACGCAGAACGAACCTGCAACGGACTCCGCCGCCCAGTCCAGCCCCATTCGGCAGACCCCGGCGGCTCCGGTCACCGATTCGGCCGGGCAGGCAAGCCCGATTCGATCGAACCATGGCCCCGGGGTCTCGATTGCACCGCACACGGAGATCGACCTGAAGCTTGGCCGAAGCATCGATTCGGGCCACCTGAAGAACGGGGACACGGTTGCGGCGACGCTCGCGAAGCCGATCACGCTTTCTCCCAGGGGAACGCTCGATGCAGGGACGCCGGCCGAGCTAACGGTGGTTGAGACGCTGCCCGCCGGGCGCCTCTACTCGGCTGGAGAGTTTTCTCTGCAGTTGGAGAGAGTGGGATCCGTCACGGTATACACGAACACGCTTACCTATCGCGGCCGGCCCGGCCATAAGGACCTGCCGGATAGTGCGCCCGCAGTGGGGACGGACGCGGCGCTGGCGGCGGGCGCCGAGCTCATCTTCCATGTGCTTCCGCCGCCGGAACCGGCGAACGGGCCTCCCAATGCCGGCAATGGAGGGCCGGGTTCAGTGAATGGCGTGGCGAGTGGACAGACACCTGCGCCGTCGAAGCAGGGCAAAAATGCGACGAACAGGAACAGGACGCCGGCCAGTGAATCTAGCTCGACGGAGACGACAGCGCCTCATCCGTAGAGCCGCTCTGCAGGCCTGGTTGCGGAGCGCGTCCGCCTTCGCTCAGCCAGAGGCACAGGCCAGCGAACAGCAGCGCGCCGACGCCGAACTTCAGGGCGTTCGGCGCATGCGTCGGCGAGAGGAAGGCTTCCAGTGTGCCGGCGATGGTCAGCAGCGGAATGGTACCTGCGACAAGCTGGATGGCCTCGAGGCCGGCGAGCGCGAGCGCATCTTTGCGGCGAAGCATGCCTGGGAAGAGGATGCCCGCCGCAAGCCGCAGACCGGCCGCCCCGGCGAGCATGATGCTGGGGAGTTCGAGCGCGCCGTGCGCGGCGATGAAGCTCCAGAGGCTGAGTGACAGATGGTACCTCGCGCAGACGGTGGCGATGGTGCCGAGCATCAGGCCATTGAAGAAGAGCAGGTAGACGGTGCCCAGACCCGCCGTGATGCCCATCGCGAAAGCGGCAAAGCAGACGCCGATGTTGTTCGTCATGATGGCCGATGACGCCTGTGGCTTGACACTGAGGATCGAGTCCATCCAGAGGTGATGCTGGCGGATGCCTTCCATCTTTTCTGCGCCGAGAAAGATCTCGCCGAACTGCGGATGCACGAGCGTAACGCAGATGCCAAGAGCGGCAGCGGTAAGCGTAATTGCGGTCGCCAGCCAGACGTAGCCGGAGAGCCGGCGCAGGAGGCGAGGGTAGCCGTGCACCATAAACTGCCAGAGGCCGGCGAGCGATGTGCGTGGGCCGGAGTAGACAAAGTTGTGCGCCCGCGCCGAAAGCTTGTTCAAATACTGCTCGAGCGTGCGCGAGGAGCGGTCTGCCCGCACGGCGCTCAGGTCCGCGGCGGCCTGGCGGTACAGCAGGCCGAGATCACGCAACTCCGGGTGGCTCAGAGAACGCAGACCGTGGCTCTCCACCTGCCGGAGGAGCGCATCGAGCCGGTTCCAGTTATCCTTGCGGAGATCGATCCAGAGGTTCGAGATCATGGCTGCAGCTGAACAACGAGGGTTCGCCGACCAGCTTAACATTGATACGCCCGAGCAGGTCGAGCTCGAGTTCGC
The DNA here is from genome assembly GCA_035605855.1 of Acidobacteriaceae bacterium. Classification (GTDB taxonomy): domain Bacteria; phylum Acidobacteriota; class Terriglobia; order Terriglobales; family Acidobacteriaceae; genus Granulicella. Next base: position 3,653 of record DATNGO010000130.1, read on the forward strand.
GGTTGCGGGTATCGGCAGCCGGTTTGTCGCCGTTCTGATCGACCACCTGATTCAGGCCGGCTTCTATTTTCTATTTGGCATTTTTGCGGCGTTCCTGTTCGGCGCAGTCGCGAACCGGATCAATCTGCTGGGCAAGTGGGCTTTTGCCGCGTTCATTGCGCTGAACTTCCTGCTTATCTGGGGCTACTTCGCGCTTTTTGAGGCCTTCTGGCGCGGGCAGACACCTGGCAAGCACATCATGAAGCTGCGCGTGATCAAGGACTCCGGCCGCCAGATCACATTTTTTGAGGCTATGTCGCGCAACCTTTTGCGCATCATCGACTACCTGCCGGCGTTCTACCTTGCAGGCGTCATCACGATGCTATGCACGAAGCGGCATCAGCGGCTCGGGGACCTCGCCGCAGGGACGATCGTTGTTCATGAGCGCAGCGATGAACAGCCGCTGCTGGTCGAACGTGGGACGAGCATCATGCCCGCGCAACATGCGCCCGGATATGACTCCCTGGCCTCGTCCGCGGCAGCGAAGGATGCGGGCAGCCTGCCGGCAGATGCTGTTGCGAGGCTGAGTCCGGATGATCTGTTGCTGATTGAATCGTTCTTCGCACGTGCGCTTGATCTCAATTTGGCGACGCGTGCGGAGATTGCAACCCGGGTCTCCACGCAGATGGCGGTGAAGATGAATATCATGATTCCGCCCGGCAATCCGGAGCGCTTCCTCGAAGCGGTCGCGTATGCGATGCGCTCCAGCGCGCGCTCGCGCCGGTGATTAGTCGGCTGCGTCGCGGGTGGAGAGGTTCGGATCACGATCGGATTCGGCGAAGCTCGCGGGCACGAGCCAGCTCTCGCCTTCAGCGAGCGGGTGCACGCCGTCTTCCACACCCGCAGCTTCGGCAGCGCTCATCAGCCGCGGCAGCGGTTCGTCCATCGGTTCGCGGCCAAGCCGGAAGGTGTTGTAATGCATCGGCACCATCGCGCCGGCGCCAAGATCAAGGAACGCCTGCAGCGCCTCCTCGGGGCTCGTGTGCACAGCGCGATAGCTATCGGGGAAGTAGGCCCCGATCGGCAACAGGGCGACCTCCGGCTTGAGTTTTCTTCCGATCTCGGCGAAGCCTTGAAAGTAGGCAGTATCGCCTGAGTGATAGATGCGTGGCGATCCGAATGACTCGAGCAGGTAGCCGCCGAAGCCGCGATGGGTATCGTTGAACATGCGCGCGCCCCAGTGCTTTGCCGGAGTCATCGTGATTCGCAGCGGCGTGGTGTCGCCGAGCTGCGTCGATTGCCACCAGCGCAGGGACTCGACCGCGCTGAAACCCAGATCAACAACGAGATCCTCGACCCCGTGAGGAACGATCGCGACCGGAGCAGGAACTTTGCGCCGCCGCATCTCGCGTGTGACGGCGCGCAATGACGGACGGTTGAGATGGTCCATATGCGCGTGGGTCAGGAGCACAGCGTCGATGTGGGGAAGATCGCCGATGCGCACTCCGGCAACGCGCTTACGGCGCAGCAGAATCAGCCGCGTCGCGAAGACTGGGTCGATGAGGACATTGTGGCCGCCGATCTGCAGCAGGAACGACGAGTGACCGATGAAGGTGATCGCCGCCTCGTGCTCGGCGACCGCGAGCGGCAGACGTGGCTCGCCCTCGAGCGGATCGGCGTGGCTCTCGCGCACAAGTCGCCAGAGCTGCCCCAGTTTGCGCATCCAGAAGGGGATTCCTCGAGCGCTACGTGGGGCCCTGCTTCTGCGGCGTCTCATGTGTATTCTTGTACTCCTCTAAATCAGATGCACGAGCGGCTCGGGCGATGCCTGTTGTAATGCTTGAGTAAGTTACCGGCCCATCCGTCGCGGCATCTGAGGAGACAGACGGCGTGCTGAGGCTTCACGCTACTCGCAGAGGAACCGTTGCGCATGCCGCAGAGCGTACCATCCCCGCCGGCTATCCAGCCTACAGACCACAAAGACCATCGCACGACCGATCCGCTCGCTCAGCGTGTCTGGGACTATGTCTCGCACTCGGAGCTGGGTAGCCTCTGGAACTTCGAGGGTGCGCCGGTGTTGATTGTGTTGAAGCGCACCGCGAAAGCATTCATAGACGACAACCTGTTCTCGCGCGCTGCCGAACTAGGCTTCTTCTTCCTCTTCGCGCTCTTTCCCATGCTCATCTGTGCGAGCTCCGTTCTGGGGCTTGCGGCGCGAAGTGCTTCCACCGTCTACGACGGCTTGCTGCATTCCCTCGCGATTGTGGTTCCGCCCTCGGCCTATCGGCTCGTTATCGACACTTTTAACCAAACCACACAGGCGTCAAGCGGTGGCAAAGCCGTTCTCGGGTTCGCGCTTGCGCTCTGGTCGGCCTCGATGGGCTTCGCCGCAATTCAGGACACGCTCAACCTCGTCTACAAGGTGCGCGAAACGAGGCCGTACTGGAAGGCGCGAGGCCTGGCGGTGCTGGTGACGATCCTGCTCGCAGCCATCGCAACGCTCAACCTCGCAGTGATGTTCGCAGGCAATCTCGCGGCGCACCTCGCTTATGAACACATCTGGCATCGGCCGCTGCGCATCGGCGTCGTGATCGCGATCAACCTGGCGACCTGGATTATTGCGTGTGCGTTGCTGATGCTGATCTTCAGCACGATCTACTACTATGCGCCGGACCTTAAGAAGAAGTGCTGGCACTGGCTCACGCCCGGTGCGGCCTTCGGGATTATTACGTGGATGCTCGCCTCACTCGGCTTTCGCGTTTATCTACACTTCTTCAACACCTATTCGCTTACCTATGGCTCGCTCGGCGCCGTTGTCATTTTGCTGATGTGGTTCTACATTACGGGTCTCACGCTGCTGACCGGAGCAGAGCTCAACGCTGAGATCCAGGCTTCCGTCGCCGAAAAAAGACTGAAGAAAGCCGGCGTACTGCCCCCGGAGGCTACCACTGACCCGAAGCATCCTGTTCCGGCTGGGCCGAGCTGACATCGAGCGTTCGATGTGCATCCAAGGGCAGAGGACGCGCCACCTGGACGATGACGCGTCCTCTTTCTTCCTGCTGTTTTGCTACTTGACCATCGGCTGCAGAATGTCATCCAGTCGAGCGGGCGTTCCCTCTACGCGCTGCAGTTGCGGGTAATGCTCGCCTCCGTGATAGTCCATGCGGATGATCTTGTAGTAGTTGGTGTTCTCCACGATAAACTCGATGGCCGGACCATTGCCCTTTGCGTGCTGAATCGCCGCACGCATCAGCAGCGGCGTAAATCCGCGTCCGTTCACCGCAATGATCTGCATGTCCGGACCAAATCCCGCCTTGTCCGCAAGTCCGCCGACGATAACATCCTTCACCTTGCCATCCGTGCCGACGGACATTCCGAGCGAGTAGCGCACGTCAATGTAGTTGTGCTGGCTCTCCAGAAGTTGCGACCAGTAGTCCGGCTTGTCGGTGTAGATGAGCTTGTAGCCGGAGAGTGCGTTGATGCCGTCCAGCTCCGGCGCATGGACGTCGTTCGAGTCCAGTCGCGCGCGCAGGAACGTCGCCCAGTCGTTGGGCACAATCGCGTTCAATCCATTCACGATGTCCTCAAAGGTATACGGAACAACCTTCGGAGCAGTGTTGCCGCCGAGCCCTTCAAAGGCCGCGGCGAAGTCGTTCAGGCTCTTCTTGCCGTTCGTCTTTACGCGGATGGTGAGATCGACCTCGAGCCATAGCAGTTCGCCCTCATCGTAGTAGTCGACGTTGCGGCGCCAGTTATCGTAGCCTCCGGCTGCGTTGTAGAGCAGCTGTGCGGCCGTTGCCGTGTCCTGCAAATCGCGCCACGTGCGTCCAGGCCGCAGATCATTCAGATAACCGGCGACCGTTGCGAGGCGATCGCGATAGACCGAGGGCGGCCAGATGCCGCAGCGCGAGGCGAGCACGTCGCCAAGGTATTCCGTGAGGCCTTCGTAGACCCACAGAAGGTCGCCCTTCATCGGCTCCTGATAGTTCGGTGTCGCGAGTCCTGCGGGCCGGCGATACTTGCCGTTCCACGAGTGCGTAAACTCGTGCGGCAGCAGCAGGCCGTTCTCGATGAAGGTGTTGTCGTCGGTGAATGTCCTCTCACCGACGCGGTCATCAGAGGACTGATGATGTTCAAGGCCGAAGTGCGCGACCTGGTCGCTCAGCGTTACGAGGAAGTGATACGAGTGGTAGTGCCGCGACTTGTAGAGCGCGCCCGTCTCGCGGACAAGGCGCGAAAAGTTGTCGATGTGCTCCTGCGAGAGATCAAGGTCCTCCGGTCCGTCACCTGCGATGTCAAGGAAGTGTTTAGGCGTTACTTCGGTAGCGAGCGGGATCTCCTTGAACCAGCGTCCTGCGAGCACCGGCGAATCGACGAGCTGCTCGAGCGAGACCGTCTTGAAGCTCGTGCTCTGCGCGTTGGGCGCCGATGTGCTCTCAAGTGCCGTGCCGAACTTCCAGCCCGCGGGAACCTTCAGCGATGGCGTAATCATGACATCGGCAGCCTTCGTATCTGCCGGATAGACAACCAACTCATTCCAGCTCAGCAGGGCGAGGTTCGCGCTCGTCGAAGCGCCCGCCGAGAATCCTTCCGCGCTTGCGGTGGCAAGGAAGTCCATCCTGATGTTGAGCTGCGTCGCGCCCTCCGGCACCGTGATGTGGTAGGCATACATGTTCACCGGATCGCGCTCCCACTTCACGCGCTGCCCCGTCTGCGTGGTGATGATGAATCCCGCCTGGTCGACGACCGGCCCTGTGGGCCCGTGCTCGCCGGGAATCCACTCGGGGTACACCAGCGTCATTGGCCCTGGCTGCGCCGGCATCGTCTCCTGTGAGTGCAGGATTTTGCGCGGAGCGTCGGTCAGATCGACGGCGAGTGTGAGAGGGGTCTGCGCGCTTGCAAGACAGGGCGAAAGCAGCACAGCACTTGCGAGCGCAGCGCAGAAAAGGCGCGAAGAATGCATATCGGAGAAAGCTCCCGGACAGGTTTTCAAGCGCGTCCAGTGTACGCGGGGCGCGCGAGTTTCAGGCGCTTGTCTTTTGGCTCCGCAGATAGTCCATGGCGTCCGCCACCAGCTCTTTCGCCCCGCCAATCCCAGCCAGCACCGCCTGCAGGTCGAGCTTGGGGACTCGAGGGTTCCGGTTGCTCGTGCAGTAGACGCCGTGCTGACCGACCAGCGTGAGCGCATCTGTGAGCGCATCGAGTGCGACAGCCAACCGCCCGGCTGCCTCGCCACGCATGAAGATCTCGCGCTCCAGCTCCTCGCCTCGCGTATGGAGGATGTCGCCCTGCCGATAGAACGGCGACGTGACGGCCTTCATCTCATCGGCCACGAGCTACCACTCCTTCGCCGCCGTGTCCGACGTTACCTCGGTAGAGGCGGCCGGAGCCTTCCAGCGCAGGATCGGCTTGCGCGCCGCGGTGGTCTCGTCGAGCCGGCGCATCCGCGTCGTGTGCGGCGCTGTCTGTACCAGATCCGGATTCTCGTCGGCCTCACGCGCAATCTGCTTCAGCGCATCGACGAGCAGGTCCAACTCCTCACGGCTCTCGCTCTCCGTGGGCTCGATCATCATCGCGCCCTGCACCACCAGCGGGAAGCTGACAGTGTAGGCATGGAAACCGTAGTCGATGAGCCGCTTGCCCATGTCGCCGGTCTTCACACCGTTGCGCGCTTGAAGTTTGTCAGAGAAGACGACCTCATGCAGCGACGGCGACTTGTACGGCAACTCAAACGTTCCCTCCAGCTTTGCGCGCAGGTAGTTTGCGTTGAGCACGGCGTCCTCGGTCGTCTGCCGCAGGCCATCGGGGCCGTTCGCGAGAATGTAAGCCAGCGCGCGGATAAACATGCCGAAGTTGCCGTACCACGCACGCACGCGACCTACGCTCTGCGGGCGGTTGTAGTCGAGCCCGAGGGTCCCGTCGGCCTTGGTGACGACCACCGGCGTCGGCAGGAACGGCTCGAGAATTTTTTTGCAGGCCACAGGACCGCTGCCAGGGCCGCCGCCTCCGTGCGGCGTGGAGAAGGTCTTGTGCAGATTCAAATGCATCACGTCCGCGCCGAAATCACCCGGCCGCGTCTTGCCGCACAGCGCGTTCATGTTCGCACCGTCCATGTAGAGCAACGCGCCCTTCGCATGGAGGATGTCGGCGATCTTGTGAATCTCGCTCTCAAAGACACCGATCGTCGACGGATTCGTCAGCATCAGGGCCGCGATCTCATCGTTCACGAGCTTCTCCAGCTCCCCGAGATCCACCATGCCCTTCGCGTTCGACTTCAGGTTCGCCACCTGGTAGCCGCAGACTGCCGCAGTCGCCGGGTTCGTGCCGTGCGCCGAGTCAGGAATGAGAATCTTCTTGCGCGGATTCCCCTGCGCCGTGTGATACGCCTTGGCCAGCAGGATCCCGGTGAACTCGCCATGCGCTCCGGCCGCGGGCTGTAGCGTGATCGCATCCATGCCCGTGATCTCAATCAGGCAATCGCTCAGGATCTTCATGATGCCGAGCGCGCCCTGCGAGAGTGACTCCGGCTGATAGGGATGCGCCTCGGCCAGACCCTCCAGCCGTGCGACCGCCTCATTGATGCGCGCGTTGTACTTCATCGTGCAGCTGCCGAGCGGATACATACCAAGGTCGATGGCATAGTTCCACGTTGAGAGCCGTGTGAAGTGGCGGATGATCTCGATCTCGCTCAGCTCAGGCATGACGCCGAGATCCTCGCGCGCCGCATCGCCCAGCAGCCTGGCCGCGTCCACCGGGGGCACATCCAACTCCGCCAGCCGGTAGCCCTTCTTGCCCGGAGAGCTCTTCTCGAAGATCAGATCCTCGTTCTGGTTGACGTGCGTCGTCGCCTTGCGCGGCGTTCCAATAAACTTTTCGTCTGCCATGAGTGTTCTCGTTGCGAGCATCCGCGCGGCTGCACATCCAGGCAGGCCTGCAGCCGGAGAGCCGCCTATTCAGGTTCTCACATTCCGCACGGCGTAGCCCGCCGCCCGCTGTTCGCCTATCGCACTCGGGTTGCGGGGGTTGCCTGCGCCCTATGTTCCTACCGTGGTTCAGCTTTTTCCTCGCTCCACCGTGCAAAACGTGCCGAACCTGCCGCTCCCACGTCCAAACTGGAATAGGCAAAACTGCCTTCTCTGCAGAGGAATTCCCTCGGGCCGCCGTGCCCACTGCCTCCGCGAGTGATTTCTGGGACATGGGGCGTACCTGATGCAACTCTGGGCTGAATACGAAGGAAGGAAGATCGAGGGCACGTACACCCTTGGTAAGCTACTGCGCTCCGAGGGCCGCAACGGCTTCTTCGCCACCGCCGACACCACCGGAAACGCGGCGGTTATCCGCCTCACCGAAGCGCATTACGACGAGGACGAGCTTCTCAAACGCTGGCGGCAGGTCGCGGACATTCGCGAGGCCAATCTCATCGGGATTGAGCGCTTCGGGCAGACCGACTTCGACGGAGTGGCCATCACCTACGCGCTGATGGAGGCCAACGACGCCAATCTCGGTGACGTCCTGAACGAGCGCCCGCTCACGCTGACTGAAACCACGCAGGTTGCACGTGCCGTCCATGCCGCCCTCACCGCATTGCATGGCAGCGGCCTCGTGCACGAGCACATTGAGCCGGTAAACGTGCTCGCCGTCGGCGAGACCGTGAAGCTTCGCAGCGACTGTGTTCGTGAGTGCATTGCCGACATCGAGTTCAATACTCCCGAAGGCTGCGCTGAGCTTCGCCGCCGTGACGTCCACGACTTCGGCATGCTGCTCCTCGAGTGTCTGACCCTTGAGAAGCGCTATAACCCAGGTCTCAACCTGCCGGACGTCTTCCGCCGGATGATTCCCCATATGCTCGACGGCACGTGGACACTTGAGCAGGTCGGCCAGCTTCTGAACCCTCCAGCTGCTACGCCGGCACCGTCAACCACCACCGCTCGAACCCTCACTCAATCGGTTGCAACCAGGCCGCAATCGGAGCCAGCAAAGTCGAAGGCCGGGAAGTCCGCGCAACCGGAGCAGGCAACTCTGCCGCTCGATGTGCCGCCTGCCGCGGGAAAATCCGCTGCGGATCCCGCGCTCCGTTATCGCCGCGAGGTTGGCGATGAGCCCAGCGGCTTCAATCTGCGTCCATGGATTCTCGGCGGTGTGGCTGCAGGCATTGTGTGCCTCATCGTCATCTGGCACTTCGTTTCGGCGAAACCCGCGCACCTCGTCCAGAGTGGAGCACCGGTGCAGACGACTGCCCCTCTTTCGACCGCAACTTCGCAACCGGTCACCCGGCCGACCGCACATCCGGTCGCTGCCATCGCGACGCCTGCGGTCGTACCGCACACTCCCGGCTGGTACGTCATCGCCTGGACGTACAACCATCAATCACAGGCGCAGGCCAAGGCTGATCGCATCAACGCTCGCAATCACGGTTTCCATGCTGAGGTCTTCCGCCCACGCAACGGCGCTCCATACCTCGTAAGCCTCGGCGGTCCGATGAGCGAGCCTCAGGCGAAGGAGCTGCAACAGCGCGCACGCCGCTCCGGCTTGCCGCGCGATACCTACATCCGCAACTACCGGTAGCGCGTTGTCACACGAGAGAGGGTGTCCTTCGGGACGCCCTCTTCGATCCAGGCACTGGAACCAAGCCCCGCTAGAACTCTTCCTGATCCTCGCCGCCGCCGCTCGCCGAATAACTGCCAGCCTCCGGGCCATCCATGTCCTCTTCACGCAGGCTGAGAGCAATCACCGTGCCCGATTCAAATTCAATCGTCAGTGAATCCAGCTCTTTCAGCTCGGCCTTCGCCACCATCTCTCCAATCTGCGCGCACAGTGCATTGCGGTACTCCGGCTGTCCGAACGCAAGCGAAAAGTCCTCCAGCAGAACATGCGGCCATGCATACAACGTCAGCGCGGGCCCATCAAAGCGCAGTCGCACGTAGTCGCTGACGAATTCGACTGCCGTAAGCTCCTGCCCTTCGATTGCACTGACGTCCATCGCTATTGCGCTCCTATGGCCTGCGCCGCGGCGTCAATCTGTGCCTTCGTCGTAAGCTCCGTCGCGCACCACAGCGACGCGCCCTCACCAAGCTCCGGATACCACTTGCTCAGCGCCAGTCCGCCGACGATCTCCTTGGCGAGCAGCTTCGCGTTCACGCTCTCCGCCGAAGCCGGCAGCGCGACCGCAAACTCGTTGAAGCTCGGGGCAGAGAACAGCGGCTTCGCTCCGGCCCTTGCCAACGCATCGCGCAGGTAGGCTGCCTTCGCAAGATTCTGCTCCGCCAGCTCGCGCAGGCCTTGTTTGCCATAGACGGTGAGAAAGATCGTCACCATCATCGCCACCAGCGCCTGGTTCGTGCAGATGTTGCTCGTCGCCTTCTCGCGACGGATATGCTGCTCGCGCGTGGAGAGCGTGAGCACGAAGCCGCGCTTTCCATTCATGTCTTTCGTCTCACCCACGAGCCGTCCGGGCATCTGCCGCAGGAAGCGCTCTTTGCACGCGATGACCCCGCAGTACGGTCCGCCGAATCCAACCGGCACGCCGAAGCTCTGCGCCTCCATCGCAACGATGTCGGCTTCCTTCGGCGGTTTCACAATACCGAGCGATACCGCCTCCGCAATCGCCACAATCAGCAGCGCGCCCTTCGAGTGCACCAGCTCCGCAATGGCGGCGACATCCTCGATGGCGCCCAAGAAGTTCGGCGACTGAATCAGCACGCACGCTGTGTTGTCGGTGATCGCCCGCTCAAGCTCTGCAATATCTACCCGCCCGGTCTTCGCGTCATAGCCGCACTCGGCGACGGGAATCTCCTGGTGCTGCACGGTCGTCTTCAGCACCTCGCGATACTCCGGGTGCACCGTGCGCGCGACCACGCAGCCATCGCGTCCCGTCACGCGCACCGCCATCATGACTGCCTCCGCACAGCCTGTAGACCCGTCGTACATCGAGGCATTCGCAATCTCCATGCCGGTCAGCTCGCAGATCATCGTCTGGAACTCGAACATCGCCTGCAGCGTGCCCTGCGAAATCTCGGGCTGATACGGTGTGTAGCTCGTCAGGAACTCACCGCGCTGCACGAGCGAGTCGATGATCACCGGACGATAGTGCCGATAGGCGCCTGCGCCAAGGAAGCTCGACGGCAACTTCGTCGCCGGCTGCTTCGCAAACTCCGCTGCGTCGCCGCTGGCGATGTTCGCAGCAAATGCGCGAAAGCGGTCCAGCACTTCGGACTCCCCATGCTGCCGCGGGATCTTCAGATCGCGCTGCAGCCGGTACTCGCCGGGAATGGTTTCGAACAACTCATCAATCGATGCAACGCCAATTGCATCGAGCATCTCTTTGCGATCGGCAGGGGACTTAGGAAGATAGCGCATGGCAGCTTTCCAGGCAGGAACTCAACTCGACGCCCACGCCTTGAGGCGTGAGGCTGTGGCACACAGGGCTTTAATGTCCTGTCTCTTCGGTTACGAACTTCTCGTAATCCGCGGCGGAGAGCAGTGCCTTCGCCTGTTCCGGACTCGCGACCGTCATCTTGATCAGCCACGTATCGTTGGCCGCGCTGTTGATTGTCTCGGGTGTCGCGTTCAGTGTCTCGTTCACCTCGGTCACGGTTCCGCTCACAGGCGCGTACAGATCGCTTACCGCCTTGACGCTCTCCACCGAGCCGAAGCTCGCGCCGGCCTCCAGCTGCTGCCCCACCTTGGGCAGTTCCACAAACACAATGTCGCCCAGCGACTCCTGCGCGTAATCGGTGATTCCCACCGACGCTGTCTCGCCGTTCATAGCCAGCCACTCGTGTGACTTGGCGTACCGATAGCTCTCCGGATAGCTCATTCCGTCATTGTAAGGGCTTTCCCTCCACTCGTTTCCAGACGCTTTTCGTTCTATCCAAGGGCCTGCCCATGGCTCCAGACGAGCAGGGGTGAAAGCCGTGAATCTTTTATTTCGATATCGAATCTTATGCTGTAGAAGTAAACGGCACCCCGGAAAGGAGCCACCCATCATGCTCGACCCCGTCGTCGGCCTTCACCACGTCACCGCCATCGCGTCCGACCCGCAGCGCAACCTCGACTTCTACACCGAGGTCCTCGGCCTGCGCTTCGTCAAGCGCACCATTAACTTCGACGACCCTGGCACCTATCACTTCTACTTCGGCGACGACGCCGGAACGCCCGGCACCATCCTGACCTTCTTCCCCTGGCCACACGTCGGTCGCGGACACTCCGGCGCCGGCGAGGTCACCCACACCGCGTTCAGCATCCCGCAGGGCTCCATCGATTACTGGGAGCAGCGCCTGCGCGATAAGGGTGTGCTTGTCGAGCGCACGGGCAGCCGGTTCAACGGCGCCGAGGAGGTTCTCACTCTCGCTGACCCTGACGGCATGAAGATCGAGCTTGTTGCCCACCCCGGGGCGCCGGCCATCACACCGTCCCGTTACGCGGATGTGACCCGGGAGCACGCGCTGCGTGGCTTCTTCGGCGTCACGCTGCTGGAGCGCACCCTCGACAACACGGCGAAGACCATGAAGCTTCTCGGTTTCGAGCCGGTTGCCACCGACGGCAGCCGCACGCGTTTCGTCTCGCCCGCGGGCAGCCCGCTCGGCAACCACATCGACGTCGTCGTTGACCCCAACGCCGGCTACGGCCGTCCGGGCGCGGGCTCGGTACATCACATCGCCTACCGCGCAAAGGATGACGCGGCGCAGCTCGCCTGGCTGGAGGAGATACAGAAGTATCTGCAGGTGACCCCCGTCCAGGACCGCACCTACTTCCACTCCATCTACTTCCGCGAGCCCGGCGGCGTTCTCTTCGAGCTCGCCACCGATCCTCCGGGATTCGGGTTGGACGAGTCTGCTGAAACGCTGGGCGAGGCGCTTCGTATCCCGGCCTGGTTCGAGCCGCGCCGTGCAGCGATTGAAGCTCGGCTGCTGCCCATCCAGCTCCACCGCAGCTCGCAGACCGCGAAGAAAGAGGTGACCGCATGACGAGCCATCTTGATCCGCATGCCAACCAGCCGGTGCGCCACCTCGGCGCACCGCTCGCCGAGGCCAGGGGGGCGGTCGTTCTGCTGCACGGCCGCGGCGGCTCCGCCGAGGACATCCTCAGACTTGCGCAGCCTCTCCGTCGCGAGGGCCTCGCCTATCTCGCGCCACAGGCCGCCGGACACACCTGGTATCCGAACTCCTTTCTCGCGCCGCGCGAGTCGAATGAGCCGTATCTGAGCTCCGCCCTCGCGAAGATAGCTTCTGTCGTCGCGAGCAT